>JBFMGF010000019.1 GCA_040752675.1 Acidobacteriota bacterium | reverse complement strand
TCTGATGGGAAGAAAAATCATCCTCCATTGACTTATCAAAATGGGCTTCCCAAGCCGCGGGGTCCTTGAATCCATGTATGGAGGTGGGTAAACTACCATTCATAACAAGAATCGCTCAATTTAGGTCAAATTAAGGATGTGGTCTATACAAACTATTGTGATATCGGCATTGCAGTTGATCTGCGGACGAATTACCTCAAAGTAATATCTGTGATTGACAACCTAACAAAAGGAGCAGCAGGTCAAGCTATTCAAAACATGAATATCATGTTTGAACTACCACAAGAGTCAGGTTTACGATAGAGAGGAGAGATATCGAATGTTCACAGAGTGTTCACACGGTGTTACGAGCCCGCGGGGTTACATAGCCGCGGGCGTTAACTGCGGAATCAAAAAGAGGAGAAAAGATATAGCACTGATATATTCTAAAGCTCCTGCAGTGGCAGCCGCAATTTTCACTACCAATAAAGTACCTGCGGCACCTGTAATCGTTGACAGGATCCAACTGAAATCTTCTCCCACGAAACGTGCAGTCGTTATTAACAGTGGTAATGCAAATGCGTGTACTGGCGAACGCGGATTGAACGACGCATGGACAATGGTCAAATGTTGTGCACGGGTTTTGGAAATAGAGGAACATGAAATGTTAGTGTCATCAACTGGTATCATTGGACAATATTTACCGATGGAAATGATCGAATCCGGCATTGCAGATGCAGCATTCATGTTGGATGAAGATGGACACACAGCAGCTGCAGAGGCGATCATGACCACTGATAAATTTCCAAAGGAGTGTGCGATAAAGATCAAGCTTGATGATGTGGAAGTCACCATCGGAGGAATGGCTAAAGGATCTGGCATGATTGCACCGAACATGGCGACGATGCTTGCTTTCATTACGACGGATGCCAACATTACTGCCCAACTTCTTCAGTCATCCTTAAAACGAGCAGCTGACCATTCGTTCAATCGCATAACCGTTGATGGGGACACAAGCACGAATGATATGGTGATTGTACTTGCAAACGGTTTGGCAAGGAACAGGATGCTAACCAGTGAGGATGATCCTGCATACCGAATTTTCTATGATGCACTAGAGTATTTGCTGGTAAAGCTCTCGAAGATGATTGTTATGGATGGAGAAGGTGCAACAAAGTTTATAGAAATCCGGGTAACGGGCGCGCCAATGGAATCTTCAGCAGTTCAAGCTGCGAAATCGATTGCAAATTCTAATCTCGTAAAAACAGCAATTCATGGCGAAGACGCCAACTGGGGAAGAATTCTTGCAGCAGTTGGGTATTCAGGTATCGATTTCGAGCCGGAAGCAGTTGAGATATTCTTCGACGATATTCCAATCCTTCGGCAGCACTACGCGATTGATTTTTCTGAACGGCGAGCGAAGGAAATTTTAAGACAAAAGGAAATTAGAATTACTGTCAATCTGAATCAAGGAACTGCTTCAGCGTCTGTCTGGACTTGCGACCTTTCCCAACAATACGTGGCTATTAACGCCAATTACAGAACTTAAGGAGAACCATGACATCACTTCCAAAAACCGAAGTACTCGTCGAAGCTCTTCCATACATTTCACAATTTGAAGGGAAAACGTTTGTCATCAAGTATGGTGGTGCAGCAATGATCGATGAAGAGCTGAAAGAGACATTCGCACAAGATGTTACATTTTTGAAAAAGACTGGCATCAAGGTGGTCCTTGTCCACGGCGGTGGGAAGGAGGTGACGGAGCTTTCAGAAAAGCTTGGATTGTCTACAACCTTTGTTCGTGGTTATCGATACACTGATCGAGAGACGATGAAGGTCGCCCAGATGGTACTTACAGGCAAGACGAACAAAAATATTGTGGCACGGATCAACCGACATGGTGGTGAAGCGGTGGGTCTGTCCGGTATTGATGCAAATCTTCTACGTGTTACAAAATATGTTGAGGACGGAATCGATCTTGGCTATGTGGGTGAGGTAGTTGAGGTCAATACGTCTTTTCTGGATTTTCTATTGAATAATAACATGTTGCCGGTGATTGCGCCAATAGGAGTAAATGAAGGATGCGAAGCATATAACATCAATGCAGATGTTGCAGCAGCAAGTATCGCGGCGGCATTGCGTGCCGAGAAGCTTGTCTATCTGAGCGATGTTGCAGGCTTAATGCTTGATGGTCATCTCATTCACACTATCTTGCAGTCTGAAGCTGATCGATTCATCGACCAGGGTATCATCACAAATGGGATGATACCCAAGATTCGTTCGGCGTCCAAAGCACTCGATGTCGGTGTGGCTAAAGTCCACTTGATTGATGGGCGAGTCAAGCATGCGTTGCTTCTTGAGATATTTACGAATGAAGGTATGGGTACAGAGTTGATACGTTCTTCCCATAATACTCCGCCGTAGGCGATCGCTGAAACGAGATGATGTTGAAACAAGCACGGCATTTCGCTATCAAACAGATTATCACTGAGCGCTCGATCTCCAGTCAGGATGAATTGCGTATTGAGCTTAAGAAACGTGGATTTAGCGTAACACAGGCTACACTTTCGCGCGATCTCCATGAGCTTGGCGTCAGTTGGGTGACCTCCGAGACTGGTGGGAGATATGAACTTCAACCTGTGGCAGAGGCAAAAATCTTACGTCCGATTGTCGGAGCTGAAGTACTTTCCATTCATTCCAACGAAAGCATGGTTGTTGTAAAAACATTACCCGGTTGTGCAAATGCAGTGGCAGAATTTATCGACATACAAAAAAATCCTGATATTATTGGCACCATTGCAGGAGATAACACCCTCCTGGTTGTGCCAGCATCTTATCATAAAACGAAGGTCATCATGAAATTTCTCAGAGAAAAACTCATCGAAGGAGCGTAATGAAGAAACAGAAAATTGTTGTAGCGTATTCGGGTGGACTCGATACATCCGTTATGGTAAGCTGGTTGATGGAAAAACATAATGCTGAGATCATCACCGCAACAGGAAATCTGGGACAGAGAAAAGAGCTTAATGGGATCAGAGAGAAAGCATTGCAGACTGGCGTATCGAAAGTGTACATTCAGGATCTGACAGAGGAATTTGTTGAGAACTATATTTTCCCTGCGCTCAAGGCTGATGCGTTGTATGAGAAAGTGTATCCGATGGCAACTTCACTCGGGCGACCGCTGCTGGCAAAAATGCTTGTCGATGTTGCGAGAGAAGAGGGGGCAACGATGGTTGCACACGGCTGCACGGGGAAAGGAAATGATCAAGTGCGGTTTGAAGTTTCGATTGCAGCTCTCGCACCTGATTTGAAGGTGCTTGCGCCATTGAGGGAATGGGAGTTCAAATCCCGTGAAGAGGAAATTGTCTATGCAAAGAAACATGGCATTCCTGTTTCTGCGACAGTTTCCAATCCATACTCCATCGATGAGAATATTTGGGGGACAAGCATTGAGTGTGGCGTTCTCGAGGATCCAATGGTCGAACCGCCAGCTGATGCGTATCAACGGACTGTTGCACCTGAGGAGGCGCCAAACAAGCCTGAATATGTTTCGATTGAGTTCGAACACGGAATTCCTATTAGATTCCAGGGGAAGAGATTCGATAGCGTTCAATTGCTCCACTCCCTGAACGACATCGGTGGCAAACACGGCGTTGGACGCATCGATCTCGTCGAGAATCGTCTTATAGGAATCAAATCTCGAGAAATTTACGAAGCTCCAGCTGCTACGATTCTACATTTTGCACACATCGAGCTTGAACGCTTAACGCTGGACAAATCTGTCTTCCACTTCAAGACACAACTCGCTCAGGAGTATTCAAACTTGGTCTATAATGGTCTATGGTATTCACCATTAAAAAAGGCACTGGATGCATTTGTTGAGGAAACACAAGAATCAGTCTCTGGTGTTGTCAACGTGAAACTCTTCAAAGGAAGCGTGACTATTGCAGGAAGAGATTCAAAACATTCTCTGTATAATCCAGCACTCGCAACATACTCAGAAAAAGATCAGTTTGATCATAAAGCGTCGGAAGGTTTCATTAAGATTTTTGGCTTGCCCTTAAAAACATTTTATCAAGTGCAAGGCAACGATGTAGCTTGTAAGAAGCGCTCCTCTTTAAAAATCCATTCTTAATTTTTCATTCCTTATATGGCACTCCGGAGCAGACGATTTCGAAAAAGGCTTTATCCTAAGGCTTTACAATTTTCCTCTTCTTTGGAAATCGATAAACGATTATATCGAGAGGATATCGAGGGAAGCCTTGCTCATGTCACGATGCTAGCGAAACAAAAGATTATTTCCAAGCGCGAGGCATCAGCAATTCAAAAGGCACTACATCAGATTAAACGTGAGATAGATTCAGGTAAATTCGAATTCGAGGACAGGCGGGCGAAAGGAAAGCGGTTTGTTGCCGAAGACATTCACATGGCAATTGAACATCGTTTAATTGAAAAAATTGGTGAACTTGGAGGAAAACTTCACACCGCCCGAAGCCGGAACGACCAGATTGCACTGGATGAATGCTTGTATCTCAGGCAAACGATTCTTGCCGTTCAGGAATTGCTTCGTAAGCTACAAAAAACTTTCGTTGCGAAGGCGGAACAATACGACGATGTCATTATACCTGGATATACTCATCTCCAGCGTGCTCAGCCGATCATGTTTGCTCACCACCTGTTGGCATATGTCTCAATGTTAGATAGAGACTATGAGCGATTTGATGATTGTCTGAAGCGAGTGAATCGTTCCCCTCTTGGTGCTGCGGCATTAGCAGGAACTTCATTTCCTATCGAACGAAAGATTACCGCCAGACAACTTGGCTTCAGGAGTATTATCGAGAACAGTATTGACGCGGTCAGTGATCGTGACGTTCAAATTGAATTCATTTCAACCTGTGCAATAACGATGATGCATTTGAGTCGCTTTGCGGAAGAACTGGTTTTGTGGAGTTCGCAGGAATGGCAATTTGCCGAAATTGGAGATGCATTCACGACCGGCAGCAGTATCATGCCACAAAAGAAAAATCCTGACATTGCAGAACTTATCAGGGGCAAGACGGGAAGAGTATACGGAGATTTAATGACGCTTCTTACAGTGATGAAAGGACTGCCTCTCGCCTACAACCGTGATCTGCAGGAAGACAAAGAGCCTCTATTCGACGCCACCGATACTGTTACCGGCTGCCTTAACGTCTGCGCAATGATGTTGAGGACGGTGAGGTTTAAAGCTAAACGTTTTGGCGAAACCTCACATACAGATTATCTTCTTGCAACTGAGCTCGCAGATTACTTAGTTCACAAGGGTTTGCCATTCCGAAAGGCTCATTCGATTGTGGGGGATATCGTTCAACTCTGTACAGATAAGGGTATCTTGCTGAAGGAATTACCTCTCAAGGACTACCAGAGACATTCAAAGCTCTTCGGAAATGATGTATACCGGGTTCTCACTATGCAAGCTTCTGTGCAACGGAAGAAATCTTCAGGCTCCACTGCTCCAAGCGAGGTTAGGAAAGCATTGATGGTCTGGAAGAAGAAACTAGGATAACAAACTACTGTATACCGCAGCTGCCACTTGGATCTCCCAAGAATTTGCAGAAAGGGTTTTTCTTCTCTACCCCTTGACAATCACTTTCCTACAAGATTAGAGTAATTTAAGAAGTTCATCGGTATCATGAGCAGATCAATCCCAGGGAAACGGCCGAAATGCCTACAGGTGGGAAGAAAGAAATTCCTATCCGTTACGGTGGTACAATACAATCATTGAATGCATGAATAAAGGGGTCGGCAATGAAACTTACTGCAATAATTGAACGTGAAGGCAATGGATATATCTCATTATGCCTGAGTTGGATATAGAGCCAAGGAGAAACTATTGAGCAAGCTCGCAACAATCTTCAGGAGGCTTTAGAACTATTTTTTGAGTGTGCATCACCGGAAGAGATAAAGCAGCGGCTTCATGATGAGGTGTTCATAACGCAGGTTTGAGGTGGCCTGGGGTAAGCTGCGCATACTCTCCGGCAAAGTTATCGGACAGAAATAATATGGAGGGCTTCAAATGAGTAAAATAGAAATGTTCATTTGGCTTAGAGCTCCGATTATGGTTGGTGTGGCTCTGATCCTCGCTTCCATATTCGGAAAATGGACAGGCACATCACCGATCGTCAGCACAATTTATGGTTGCACAGGTGTTTTGTGCATCTTTATTGGAGGGCTGTGTTCAGTTGTAGCAGATGCATCTCGGAAACATGACAAGGTAGCGTGATCGAAGAACAAACAGATTGAATTTAGTTAAATATTGATGGGATCATAAAAGAAGAGAAATTTCTTGCTGAGATGCGGGAGTTGATGCACCATACAATCAAGTTTTTAGAGCTCAATTGGTGTTAGCTTAACTGACAATATAAAAAGATCAATGTCCGATAACGCGGAGAAAGTTGGAGCGTCCACACGAGAGAGAATCGAACCCGTACTTCTCTCTCACTTGATCGATGCCTCTGTAAAGGTCCTTCAGTTTCAACTGGAAGGCTGGGGTGAAGAGTCCGAGCTGCCATGGATTCGAGGTGATATTGCAAACAGAGACGCCAAGGAGCCTCACCTTCATTCTTCTCGTGTACCCTTTCCTGAAAAGCGCACTCGCCACCTGAAAGATTGCGGCGTCGAAGTTGGTGGCTTCCGGGATGGTCTGCGACCTTGTGAGCGTCACGAAGTCCGAATACCTTAGCTTGAGGGTGATGGTGTATCCTCTCAGCCCCTTCTTTCTCAATCGCCGACCGACCTTCTCCGCGAGATAGTAGATGTTGTTCTCAAGGAAATCAACGTCATTGCTGTCCTCGTCGAAGGTCGTCTCGTGCCCCACAGATTTAGGCATTGAGTCATCCATATCAATCCTGTCATCTCCCTTCCCTCTGGCCCTCCAGTAGAGAGAAACCCCCGTCTCTCCGAAGATTGTCTCCATCAGCTCTTCCCCTATGACAACGATGTCTCGCACCTTCTTCACCCCGATGAGGTTGAGTCTCTCTTTCATCTTCTCGCCGACGCCGGGAAGTTTCTCAATCGGAAGTGGCGCCAGGAAGGACTCCTCGTATCCTGGCAAGATGCAGATAATCCCGTCAGGCTTTGCCTCTGCCGAGGCGACCTTGGCGAGGAGTCTGTTTGACGCGAGCCCCGCCGACATGGTCAGATGGAGTTTTTCTTTGACTTCAAGTTTCATCCTTTCGAGGGCTTTCAGGGGATGCCCGTAAAGCCTCTCGAATCCTGAAAGATCGAGGTAAGCTTCATCTATGGAGACGACCTCGAGGAAAGGGGTATAGTTCCCGACAATCCTGAAAACCGCCTCGGACGCCCTTGAATAAAGTTTATGGTTTCCCCGCAGAAATATGGCATGGGGGCAGAGTCTCTTTGCTCTCGAGATAGGCATGGCGGAGTGAATCCCGAATTTCCTTGCCTGGTACGATGCAGCAGCGACCACGCCTCTTCCAACATCAGGGTCTCCACCCACGATTACGGCCTTCCCCTTAAGGGAAGGGTTCAAGACCACCTCCACCGAGACGAAGAAAGCATCAAGGTCGATATGTGCGATCCACCTGTTCATATTGCTTCAATACTTGCGGAGAATGCCGATGACTACACCCTGAATCCTCATGTCCCCCTTCTTCACAAAGATCGGCGCTATCTCTGGATTTGCAGGTTGCAGCCTTACTTGGTCCTTCTCCTTGTAAAACTTTTTCAGCGTCACCTCTCCGTTCTCAAGGAGGGCGACGACGGTCTCCCCGTTCTCTGCGACACTCCTCTCCTCGACAATCACATAATCCCCGTCCCGTATCTGCTCGTCTATCATAGAGTTCCCTTTGACTCTTAGGACATAGCTTTTCCCTGACTTGACCATCCCCGGTGGTATCTCTATGAACTCTTCCTGCAGTACAGCCTCTATCGGTTTTCCTGCAGCAACCATCCCCAGGAGCGGGATCTCGGCACTCATCCTCATGACCTTTTCCGGAAGGATCTCGATGCTCCTGTTCTGATTCCACTTCCTCTTCACTAACCCCTTCTTAACCAGGTGGGAGACATGCTTATGAACGGTTGCCACAGAGGAAAGCCTGAGTCCTCTCCCTATTTCCTTGAGGCTGGGGGCATATCCTTTTGATTCGATGAACCCTTTTATGAAGTCCAGAGCCTCTTTCTGTCTCTTTGTGAGTATCATTTTCTCCTCCCAAACGGTTATCTCCTACCTGCCGATAATATAAGCGAAAGTAAAGCGAAAATCAACCCAATTTTTAAATAAAGTTGAAAAGTCCTATTTGAGTGGATGCCTTGCAGCCATCTCTATGATTGCAGCAGCGGCGCTGATGACGATGTATGGATTCTCGCTGGAAAGGAGAGGCTCTAATTGAGGGATGGAATCTCTCTCCCCCACCTTGCCCACGCCGTCTATGGCAATAACCGCTGCTTCGTAATTCGTATCATTGATGCCGTCGAGAAGAATCTTTATGAGCGCGGGATCCATCCTCTCCTTGAGATTCCTCAAGGCGACTTTTCTCACCTTCTCATCAGGGTCAGAGGCAAGAGCTCCAAGATATGGAAGCACATTAGGGTCTTCCACTCTGGACAGTTGCTCCGCCATTTCTCCTTTGAAGGCGGGGTCGCTATCCTGCATCAGCTCCTCGATGACCCTGTTGACATTCTTTTCTCCCATCCGCCAGAGGGCGGCGGCCGAATATAGTCTCGCGTACTTCTTCTCGTGCTTCAGAAACTTTTTCAATTCCTCTCTTGTCCCTTCATCCTTGAGGCTTCCGAGGGCTGACATCGTCTCCAGGGAAAGACCCTGGGTGTTTATATATGGCGTGATAAGCTTCGCCTCGGAAGGGCCCCCGACCTTTCCGATGGCAACGATCGGCTCTCTCAAATTCACACCCCATTCCTTCTTGAAGGCCTCTTTCAGAATATCGAGTGCCCACGGTTTCTTGATCCTCCCGAGAAGGATGTAGACCTCGTTGCGCTCATCGATGCTCTTGCTCTCGAGCTTTTTCTTCAACGCGGGAAGGAACGATTCGTTCCCTCTCCCGGTCAAGAAAATGATCACCTCGGGATTCAACACTCCTCCCGCTTCAACTGCTTTCTCTTCCAAGAATGGAATGACATCTTCGTCACCCATTCTTGCCAGGGAGAGAGCAGCCGCGACCTTGTCCACTTCCACTCCCTCAGAATAGATCTTCTTGAGGATGGGGATGGCAGTTCTGTCCTTCCTCTCTCTGACTGCCCGTATGGCAGCCATCTTAGAATCCCAGTTTGTCCCCTCGAGAGCACGGTGAATCAGATCGACGGCAAAGGGAGAAGGAACATCCTTGATGACCTCTACCGCATAGAGAGCGTAAGAGGGATGCTCGCTGTAAAGCTTATTGATAGCTTCCTCTGACTTGCTGACTATCCCTTCTTTTTTCTCTCCTTTCTGGCAGGAAGAGAAAATAGCGATAAGGATGGAAAGGTTCAAAACTGTTATGATAAATCTCTTTTTAAACATATTAGGCCTCCCTCTTGTTTATTACATTCATAAGATAAATTAAATTTTATTATACACCCGACTACAGATTTTGTAATCTCATTGCAATTTCTTGTTTTTTCTCGAGTTTCATTTATAATTTATTGATAATATTGCAGAAAGAGGTCACCATGATCGACTTTGAATTGACAGAGGAACAGAGGGAATTTCAGCAGCTAGCCAGGGATTTCGCCACCAATGAGATCAGACCAGTGGCTTCCCATTACGATAAAACCGGAGATTTCCCCATGGATATCATGAGGAAGGGATGGGAGATAGGGCTCATGAACGCCACTATACCAGAAAACTATGGCGGAGTTGGTATAGGAGCGCTGGAAGCGGTTTTGATCTCGGAAGAGATCTCATGGGGATGCGCCGGGATAGGAACCTCTCTTATGTGCAACGGCCTTGCCCTTGAACCTCTTCTCACAGGCGCCACGGAAGAGCAGAAGAAGAAATTCCTCATCCCTTTTGCCCACGATTTCAACATGGCTTCGTTCTGCCTGACGGAACGAGGAGCGGGTTCTGATGCCGGATCGCTGGCGACTCAGGCTATCAGAAAAGGTGATGAGTACATCATTAACGGCTCCAAATGCTTCATAACGAATGGCGGGTATGCCAGCTTTTTCACCGTCTTTGCTGTCACGGATAAAGAACGCGGAGCCAGAGGGCTATCCACCTTCTGGGTCCCCAGGGATTCTAAGGGGATCACCATCGGAAAGCACGAGGACAAGATGGGCCAACGCTCTTCCAATACGGCTGAGATATTCTTCGACGACGTTGTCGTTCCAAAAGATAACTTGATCGGAAGAGAGGGGATGGGATTTGTCTATGCCATGAAGACTCTGGATAAGACCCGTCCCATCGTAGGAGCAGCCTCTGTCGGGATCGCACAGGCTGCCTTCGAATATTCACTGGAATACGCAAAGACAAGAGTTCAATTCGGCGGGCCTATCGCGAGAAATCAGGCGATCTCCTTCATGCTGGCCGACATGAAACAGGATATCGAAGCGGCCAGGCTTCTTGTCTGGAAAGCTGCCTGGATGTCCGACAGAAAGATGAAGAACTCCGAGATCTCGGCGCTCTGCAAGACCTTTGCTTCCGACGTCGCAATGCGGGTAACGACGAACTCCGTTCAGATCCACGGTGGCTACGGATACACCAAAGACTACCCTGTCGAGAAACTGATGCGGGATGCCAAGCTCATGCAAATCTACGAGGGAACGAACCAGATCCAGAGACTCGTCGCATCGAGAGAAATCCTGGCACCCAAGTGATAGATCCTGGAGACGTACATTGAAAAAGAATCTTTATCTTTCTGTTATTCTTTGTCTTGATCTTTTCCTTGGTTTCTGGCTTTTCTCTCTTCACCCTTCTTGCGCTCTTGCAGATCAGGAAAATGAGTCTCCCATAAAGGAGCAGCCTGCGACGCCATCTGAACAGCCTCCCGAAAGCCAATCGCAGGAGATCCTGGAACAGGAACGGAAGGCGGCAAGAGAAGTGGCAAGATTAACCGAGATGCTGAAGCTCCCGAGCCGTCAGAGAGACATGACGAACTGGGATATCGTTCAGGCTCTCATCAAGCTTGGAAAGCCCGCCGTTCCAGCACTCATCACTGAGATGGAAAAGGCGGATCCGTTTTCCATGGCTGCAGCGATGTATTGTCTGGGAATCATCGGAGACAGAAGAGTACTACCCCATCTCTACAGGCTTCTTCCACGACTCGAAGAGGAAGAAGAAGAGGCTGGAACTAACCTGAAATCCTCAATATGTTTTTCTCTAGGATTGCTTGGAGACCCGAACTGCATCCCTCTCGTAATGCAGGGTCCCCATGCTGCCAGCAGAACGGTCGCCGGAGGATCCATAAATTACATCGGAGCCTGTGCCACATTCCTTGGAGATCAGGCTGTAGATCCCCTCATAGAAGTCGTCCAGCGTTACAAGGATGAGAAAAAAATTTACGGAGCTGTTTCTGCCCTTGGAAAGGTCGCTAGCGCAAGAGCCATTCCGTTCCTCAAATCTCTTCTCGAGCATCCTGACGACAAGGTGAAATCGCTCGCCATAGGAGCCCTTGCCCAGATAGGAGATCCGTCCACCTCTGAATTCATCACTCCCTTCCTGGACAACAGCGCAGACCTCCTGAGAGAGAGCTCTGCAGAAGCAATGTATTACCTTAGAGATAGGAAAGCCATAAAGAAATTATGCAAATTGGCAGTGGAAGACCCGGTCGTTATGGTCAGGGTGAAATCGTTAATGTCACTTGGTGTTTATGGCGAACGGGAAGCTTTTGAAACACTCCTCATAGGGGCTAGCGATCAGGATGTTTCAGCGCGTATAATCGCAATAGAATGTATCGGAAAGTCAGGAAATAAGGCAGGATCGGAAACTCTCAGGAAAAAGATTAAAGATATGGACACACGGGTGGGTATGGCTGCGGTAAATGCTTACGAAAAGCTCATGGAGCGAGATGCTGAAACCCATCTCATCAAAGTTTTAAATGACACGAGATGGATCATACAAAGAGAAGCTATTAGAGCCCTCGCCAGGATGCATTCAATTAAGTCAAATCCGGCAATCCTCTCCATCCTGAAAGGAGCCGTGGCAGATGGTGAAGCGAACCCTGAATACAGGAACATTGTCTTTGAGACTCTTCTCGCACTTTCCGAGCTTGGTAACGAAAAAACGATTGAAGCTCTTAAGGAGCTTTCTTCCAAGATTCTGGATACCGAACTCAAGAATTATTTTAGCGGGACGATTCACGATCTTTCACTCAAAATTGCCAACGGGAAAGATGTGAAGAAATGGATCGAAACGCTCCAGAACGGAAACCTGGCGGATCAGACAGTTGCTATAGAGATGCTGGCAAGATTGGGTGACCGCTCCGCTACAGCGGCGCTGATCGAGGCTTTTGGAAGGATGGATATCGATGCGGCATCCGCTATCCCGAAAGCCCTCGGCAAGCTCAAGGACCAATCTGCCGTTCCCTTCCTGGAAGACCTGTTGACGAACGATGTCTACGACGAGAAAGACGTTTATCCGGCAAGGGAGAATGCCGCCTGGGTTCTTGGGGAGTTGGGGAGTAAGTCATCTGTAAAGGCGCTTAAGGATTGCCTGCGGCGTTACGATGGAGAGCCATTCTCCGCCATCATGGCGATCGTCAAGCTATTGGGGAAGGATGCCATAGACGATCTCAGGGAAATAAAGACCAGGATCATGAGGGCACCATCAAGGGAACGAATGAAACAGTATGACAACGTAAACTGGCTGATCCGAAATCTCAAGAACGGCTGGGATGTCGAAGCCCTCGATGAAGAGCCATCCGGACACAAGCATGGGTGAGATTCATTATCCTCCCCCTGTCAAACCGATCTGCGCCATTCTTTTCTCGGAATCAGTATCCCTTGACCCGGTCATAGAACGACTGGAATCCTTGCTCGGGCGGATCGATTTGAAGAGCGATGTCTATCCCTTTCTATTCACGGACTATTACAGCACGAAGATGAAGCTTCCTCTAAAAAAGTTCTTCGTCAGCTTCGGTGATCTGATGGAGAGGGAAAGGCTTCCCGAAATCAAGAAAAGGACGAATGAGCTGGAGGATGAATTTTCAGAGGAAGAAAAGGGAAAGAGATTACGGTTGGTCAATCTTGACCCTGGCTACATCGGCCGATCCAAGCTTGTCCTCGCTTCTACAAAGAACTTCTCCCACCGGATATATCTGGGCGGCGGGATCTTTGCCGAAGTGACGCTCGTGTATACGAAAGGCAACTTTCTCAGCAATCCATGGACGTTCAAAGATTACAGGACCGAACTTGCACTTTTCTTTTTTCGTCGTGTCCGCGAAAGATACATGGCCCAACTGATTCACGGCAGGCAGGATGCTTGACTCATCCGCACATTCGAATGGTTGTTGTAATCCTGCCCTTATTACTAATAAGAGGATGGTTTGCTGGATTCGGCTTCCAGTTTGAATTCATTGTTCTGATACGCTCTGTTGAAGGCCTCCACGACTTTCGGGTCGCAATCCCATTCCTTCATCTCGTTCAACCTTGCAACGGCATCGTCAAAAGTAACGGCCTTCTGGTAAGGTCGATCGGTCGTCATCGCATCAAATGTATCGGCCACATGTATGATTCTCGCTGTGAGGGGGATCTCCTCGCCCTTGAGATCCTCGGGATACCCACCACCTCCGTATTTCTCATGGTGATACTTCATAGCTGGAATGATCTTCTCCATGTATTTGATCGGGAGCATGATATTGGCCCCCTTGACCGTGTGTTGCTTCATGAGGTCATACTCATCCCCTGTCAGGATGGACGGCTTCCTGAGAATGGCATCGTCGATCCCGATCTTTCCGACATCGTGAAGGAGAGAAGCCACATGGATATCCCTGATATCATCTGCGGAGAGTCCCATGTATTTTGCAATGACGACTGAATATTTGTTCACCCTCACCGAATGACCGCGGGTGTAAGGATCTTTTTCATCTATGGCATTGGCAAGCACACGGATTGTCCCCAGAAAGAGCTGATTGTTCTCGTTAAGTGCCTCCTTCAACTTATCGATGTACCGTTGCAGCTCTTCGGCCATGTAATTGAAAGTGGCGGCAAGCTGGCCTATCTCATTTCTGGTTCGGACCTGTGCCCTCACCGAGAATTCGCCGTTTGCAAACTTCTGGCTGCTCGACGCCAGCAGATTTATCGGCCGGCTGATCCCGCCCGCAAAGACGACGCCGACGATGATGGCAAGGAGGATCACACCGAGAGACCAGATGAACGTGCTCTTGATGATCTCTCCGATGAGAGAATAGGCTTTCTTCTCCTCGACCTTGATGAAGATTCCCCAGCCATTCCTGGTCATCTCGTAGCTTCCGAGAAACCTCACCAGCTCACCGTTCACATTGTCGATGAACGCCGATGTCTCCTTGCTCCTCCCCCTGGTTTCTAGAAATCTCTTGACGATCGCAAGGTTCCTGAGGTTTGCCCCTTCAGAGATTTTATTCGGATCTGAGTGAGCGATCAAGTTTCCGGATGAATCTAGAACGAAGATGGTATATCCAGTCTTCTTGCTCTCTTCGAGAACATTATTCCAGAGATTCTCCATGTCGGTGAGACCGGAGACGTATCCTATCCCCATCTCCGAAAAAGAAACCGGAGCCGATAGGGCAAAGAAGATCTTTCCGGAAGGCATCCTGAAGATAGAACTGCCGATCGGGAAATCCTCTTCCCAGTAAGCAACATCGCCTGACATTGACTTTGCTATGGTTTTCTCTATCTCCTGTGTGATCAGGTTCTGGCCTTCGTAGGGTTCTTTTACCGAAGCCGTGACGTTTTGCCCATCAGGAAGCATCAGCCGGATCATGACGAAATCGCCACCGAGAAATGGGAAGATTTCCTGCTGGAGAGCTGCCGGGGAAAGATCGTGAAGCAGCTTCTTTTTTATCAGGGATCTAAGGTTATCGTCAATAATGGACAGTCGTTCACGGTATCCATCGATCGCAGAATCGATCTTGTGAGCTATCGAAGAGGCGAGGAGCAGCTGGTATTGTTGCTGGAATGTTTTCAGAGCTTCCTTGTTGATGTCGACCAGTTTCCACGCAACTGTGGCGAGAGGCGTCAGGCTGACGAAGATGAGGACGGCGAGAAAAGAATACAGAATCCGGTACTTGGGTACCTTCCCGAACCATTTTTCTATTTTCCCCTTCTCTTCCATGTCCGATGCGATCAATGCATCAACCGCTTTTCATCTTCTATCTTCCGGATGTTTCTTGTAGTAGTCCTCCAGCGCTGCTTTGACGGCGTCCTCGGCAAGAACCGAGCAGTGCATTTTGATCGCTGGTAGCCCGCCAAGCGCCTCTGCCACAGCTTTGTCCGTAAGCTCTTCCACTTCCTCGAGGGTCTTTCCCTTGATCAACTCTGTTGCCATGGAGCTTGTTGCGATGGCGGCTCCGCAACCGAAGGTCTTGAACTTTACGTCAACGATTACACGGTCGACGATCCGAAAGGTCATTTTCATGAGGTCTCCGCAGGCAGGATTCCCCACCGTGGCGGAGGCATCTGGGTTCTCTATCTCACCGACATTCCTTGGATTTTCGTAATGATCTAGAACCTTGTCGCTGTAATCACTGAAACCGTGCATTCCCGCATTCCACCTTTCTGATATCGTTTCGGTTCCCCTTCTTCAGGGTCATTGCATCCAGCTTTACGTCGAAGGTAGCCAGAAAATAATCTCAGACCAGAGGAGAGATGGCTCTCAACCTTCTGACTCCCTTTTCCAGAAGGTCGATAACGTAATCTACATCTTCCTCACTATTGGATTTCCCCAGGCCAAACCTTACTGATGAGTGCGCCGTGGCATCAGGAATTCCCATGGCTCTCAGGACATAGGAAGGTTCCAGGGTCTGAGATGTGCACGCCGAGCCGCTCGACACGGCCACATTCTTGAGAGACATGATCAAGCCTTCCCCTTCCACATAATCAAAGCTGAGGTTCAGGTTATTGGGGATCCTATTCTCGGGATGGCCATTGAGATATACATGGTCGATCCGGTTCATGATTCCTTCCAGAAGCCTGGTCCTGAGGGCGACTAGCCTTCTGGATTCTTTCTCCATATCTCTCATTGCAGTCTCGCAGGCTTTCCCCAACCCGACTATCCCTGGAACATTGAGGGTTCCCGAACGTCTTTGCCTCTCTTGCCCCCCACCCGTCATTAGGGGAACCATCTTGACTCTTTTCCTGATGTAGAGAGCTCCCACCCCTTTAGGCCCATAGATCTTATGGCCAGATATGGAAAGGAAGTCGACCTTCAGATTTTCAACGTCCACCGGGATCTTCCCCACGGCCTGGACGGCATCACAGTGAAATGCCACTCCTCTCTCCGATGTTATCTCACCGATCTCCTTGATCGGCTCGATTGTGCCTACCTCACTGTTTGCATGCATTATGGAAACGAGAACAGTCTTGTCCGTGATGGCTTTCCTGACGTCATCCGGATCCACCATCGCATATCTATCGACAGGAAGATAAGTAACCTGGAATCCTTCTTTCTCCAGCCATTTGCAGGAATCCAGGACAGCCTTATGTTCAACCTTGCATGTGATGATGTGGTTTCCTTCTTCCCTTCTGGCCCAGGCGACTCCTTTGATGGCCATGTTATCAGATTCCGTAGCCCCGCTCGTGAATACAATATCCGCATCTCTTGCATTGATCAGCCTGGCGACTTTCCCTCTCGCCTCTTCAACGGCATCCCTTGCGATTTTCCCGAAGATATGCGTAGAGCTCGATGGGTTTCCAAAATGCTCAGTCAGATATGGCATCATCGCATCGAGGACTTCCCGGTCCAGCGGCGTTGTCGCATTATGGTCCATGTATATCTGTTTCATGCTATCGACCTCTGATGATGAAAATTCCTCATGCAAAAACCAAGACAACGGGTATCAATTAGAAAAAGCACCTTCCTCATTTTCGAAAAAATCAACCTCTTTACAGGAATTTTCTCTCAGATGCCTCATTTAAACATTAGTATTATAGTCATATATATTCCCATGTCAAGCTGGTCCTTATAATAGCTGCGGTTCAGACAGTAGCCAGCTTTTTCTCAAAGATCCAAAGCAACCATTGTAAGTTACAGCAGAAGATCATCTTGATGGCCTTCCAGCTTCCCCCATAATCATCCCTTAAACCTCAAAAATGCGTGAAAACTAAATACTA
>JBFMGF010000018.1 GCA_040752675.1 Acidobacteriota bacterium | reverse complement strand
CCTTGGCATCTGAGAGCACTTTGTCGAACGTTTCTTTAGCCAGCTTCAGAAACGCCGTCGTACTACTGTTGAGGGTATCTCCAGCAAGGGCTTTGAAAGTATCGGTAAGCTTGATCTTTGCTTCCTCAAGAAGCTTCTTTTCCTCTTCAAGCCGTTGGACGGTCTCTGCCAATTGGGTCTCTGCTTTCACTCTCGCACTATTCTCGTTTCCCAACAGTTCCCTGATCTTTGTGAAATCCTCTGAGGCTTTTTGATTTTGCGCTCGCAGTTCAGTAATGGTGCCTTCCAAGCCGGAAGCTCGCCCCTCAGCGATGTTCGCTCGCCGTTCAGATTCTTCAATTTTTACTGTCAATGATTTCGTTATCCGCGTGGCAGCGAATATCCAGGCCACAAAGCCACCAATCATAAGACCTACCAGTGCGCAAAGAGCATATATCATTTCACATCCTCCCTGCCGAGCTCTTTCAGTGCTACTTCTCCATCCTGTGTTAATCTGTATTTCTGCAAGCGGCTTCTCGGCTTGTCAGGAATGGTCCGCTCCAGCCAACCTTTTTCGAGTAGCGGCCTCAGATAATTGTTTGTAAAGGTCTCCCGATGTCGGAGGCCCAGCAATTCCTGGATTTCGCTTGCTTTTCGCGGCGTCTGGCAAAATCGAAGGACTTGTTCGGCGACTTGTCCGGTCACTTGTCCGCTGACTTGTCCGGTGACTTGCGCGGAGATTTGATCAGCCCTGCTCATTGCGCCAATCTGCATTTTGGCTGTAGGAATCGCAACGCTCATAGTAGATGAACACCTCCAATGTACTTTGGGCCTATGGTTTCTTTGCCAGGTTTCTGCTCGTCATCCAGATTACCCAATTCATTACCCAATTCATTGGGTATTACCCAATTGCCATTTTTCTGTCTTTCGCCATTGGGCGTTTTGGCCGCGACCAAGGCATTCGACACGACCTTGCGCCCGCAGGTTCTTTAAAACACGACGAATCATATCAACGCTGACATTTGGACATCTGTTCTGAAGTTCAGCTACGCTGAAAGATTCTGCAGCTGTTTCGATGGCATGGAGTACCATATCTGTTTTCTCTCCTTTCGGGCTCTGAATCTTGCTGAGGCGTTCTTCGAATTCTTTATACGCCGTCTTGATGATGGAGAGAAGGTAATTAATGTAAGGCCAGGGATTATGATTGCCCTCGTGCCAATCCTGGGAGCTCTGCTCCAGTGTTTCGTAGTAACGTTCTTTGTTCTGTTCGATGAGACGCTCCAGGCTGATATACCTGCCGACCTCGAGCCCCAGATGATAGCACTGCAGGAGCATCAGAAGCCGTGATACACGGCCATTGCCGTCACGAAATGGGTGAATACAGAGAAAATCAAGGTTAAAGGCGGCCAACAGGATAATGGGTGGAACTTTGCGCTCCTTGAGGGCATCGTCATACAGGTTCACTAACTCTTTCATGCAGGTCGGCGTATCTTTCGAGGAAATCATTTTAAAGCGCACCCGTGTTCTGCCATCGGGAAGCTTCTCGATAATGTTGCCGTCTTTCTCTTTATATTTTCCTGCATCCCAGATGTCGCCACGAGTCAGCCGGTGCAGTTTCAGGACTGTTTCTTCTGTCAGTGGAATGGCCGCACCTTGCTCGTGAATCCATTTCAAGGCTTGCTGATATCCCCTGACTTCCTCTTCATTCCTATCCTTCAGAAGCGGCTTGCCGAAGACAATTGTGGCGATTCGCGATTGATCGACTTCCACACCCTCGATACGGTTTGAAGAAACGGCGCTTTCAATGAGGGCGTGTTCCCGCAGCGCCTTGAGTCGCTGTGGCGCCTGGCGAGTGAACATTTCCTGCTTTCCTCGTGCTTCTCCAATGTCAGCAAGATACCATGAGGTAGAAGCGGAAACCGATTCGAAGTTCCGGGAAAATAACCGCAGTGTCATCATGATTCTTTTTCTCCGTATGGAGTTTTGTCCTCCCTGACCTTCATCGGCTTGGTCATGGCATTTACTTCAAGCCAGTAATGCGCCACTTTGGTCACCTCACGCCAGGTGAGGCGTGCAGGATCTTTGATTGGTTCCTGCAGCGTAGGTTTCGTTGAGCAGCTCGTCACTATGTAGAGCCAGTAGCAATCGCGTCTGTCCTCCGCTACTCGCCGCTCATTGGGTGTCAGCAAGATCGTTCCTGCGGCGCCGGCCAGCCCTTTGACTTCTATGAGCCGAAGCTCGCCGGTGTTAATGTTGAGACTTGTGACATCATAGCCGAGATTCTTTTCGTGAATATCGTAAACCTGGCGGCCCTGATTCTTCTCGAATTCAATCACTACTTGCATTGCTGTAGCTTCGGTCGCGCAATCAGGCTGCATTCGCTGTACATCCGGAGATTCCCTTTCCGGATGCGGAAGGACAAGAACGCTTGCGATCCTTTCAACTGCTTGAAGCGTGAGCGATCGCTGACGCTCCAGTTCTTCTCTTCTTCGCTCCCGTCGTGCCAGGATTTCTGCATGTCTGTTCTCTGCCTGAACCAGACGACCGTCTGCCCCCGCAATGCCTTTCTCCTTATCTTCATTTGCTTTTCCTATCTCTTCATCTGCACGCTGAAGCAATTCCGTGAGGGATAGTTTCACATGTTCAGAGATCCGCTCGATTTCAGACAACCGATCCTTTCGCGTCTCATCAAGGAAAGGCTTAAGAGCATATTTATAAAGCCAGGCTGATGGTTCAGGCTTAAAAGCAATATCAGGAAGCATTTCAGGTGGGTCAACCGGCGAAAAGTTTCCAAGCATGTTGGCTTCGATTAACCGTGGATCATTACCATTACTTGACTCTACTGCAAAGAGGCGTTCATGAACGACATAGCCCATGCCATCTACAATCCTTGCTCGGAAGAAATCAATTCGGGCTGGTTGATTGTGTTGAAGAGAATAAAAGCATGCTCCTCTGCTGAAAGATTCTGCAGATTTAGAACATGTATGCCTTCGAATAGCTTCAAAAAGAGGATGACCCGGTGTCACCCACTCGAGATTATGCTCCTCAGCAGTTTTACGATCGGTCGAGCAGCGCGGATATTTGAGGGCTAACGCAGGAAGATTCCAGTCCTTTTCTCGTTCATACAACTGAAGCATTGAAGGTGTACGAGAAGGTTCAAAAGTATGAGGTGTATCCTCAATGATCTTGAGCTTGAATGGAATATATTCTGCTGCCTCACGAATGAATCGAGCAATCGTTTCCGGAACGACTCGATGTTCTTGCGCACGCGCGCGACGTTCGATCAGCATTTCCAGATTGAGCTTCTTGGATGCCAGTCCTTCGAGTGCATTCCGGCAGATAGCCCGGAAGCGCTCTTCATCAACATTCTCAAGAAGCCTTTCTTCAAGATCCGCGTCGCCAAGCTTTCCTGAATAATAATCTCGCAGAATCCTCTCTATATGTGCTGATGGAAGAACTTCGCCGATGACATTAAAGACAGCATCATCGTCAAGTGCATCCCTGATTTCCTGCAGCTTCTCCAGGAGCCGCTGGAGAATCCTTCCTTCTATCGTGTTCGTGGCCACAAAGTTGAAGATGAGACAATCTTTCCTCTGACCATAACGATGAATACGCCCCATACGCTGCTCAAGGCGATTCGGATTCCAGGGGATATCATAATTAAAAAGGATATGACAAACCTGAAGGTTTATTCCTTCTCCCGCCGCCTCAGTAGCCACGAGAATCTGGATTTCACCTTCGCGGAACTGCTGTTCTGAGTAAAGTCTCGTGCCGAATTCATCTCTTGAGCCGGGCTTCATGCTGCCATGGATGCAACCGACCCTGAATCCCCATGATTTGAGTCTATCGACAAGATAGTCAAGTGTATCTTTGAACTCCGTGAAGATGAGAAGGCGCTTATCAGGGTGGTCGAAGAATCCTTCCTTTTGGAGTAGATCCTTTAGCTTGGCGAGCTTTGCTTCTGCATACGCGCTTTCGACAATCTGCGCTTGTTCAGCAAGCTGATGGAGTTCTGAGATCTCTTCTCGAATCTGTTCGACATTGCCGGTGAGTGTTATGGCTTCAAGTATCTCTTCGAGACGTTCACGTTCGCTTTCTTCCATCTCATCAAGTTCTTCAGGATCAGGAAGGTCAGGAGGAGCCAGCCGGGCAATCTCCTGGGCTTTCTTTATTCCTTCCTCCAGCCTTCGAGCACGTTTCTCCAAACTACGTTGCATGGCATATGTGCTTGAAGCAAGCCTGCGTTGATAGAGGGACATCAAGAAGCCAATTGCTCGGGCTCGGGGATCTTCTCCCTGAGCAGCAGCTTTTGCACTCTGGCGTTTCACGAAACGTGTGATTTCTCTATACAGCTCGAACTCCGGACCATCAATCTGGAAATCCACAGTATGCGGGATGCGCTTTGTGAATATCTTCTCTGCTGCCCAAGTCCCATCTTGCCTTCGTTCCGGAAAATATACCATCGCCTCTTTCGTGCGGCGCAGATAGAATGGGGCTCTGCGACGGTCCATGGCTTCCCTGATCGACCTGACGTCAGCATACGCATCCGCATCCAACAACTGAAGGAAAAGAGTGAAATTGTCAGGATCACCCTTATGGGGAGTTGCGGTCAGCATCAGAATATGATCTGAGGTATCCCGGAGTAATTCGCCAAGAGCATAGCGTGCGGTCTTTCGAGCCGGTGGTGTCCATGACATCCTATGAGCTTCATCAACGATGACAAGATCCCAGCGCACTTGCCTCAACCCCGGCAATATTTCATCGCGCTTGGCAAGATCAAGCGATGTGATGATCTTCTTTTGCTCCAGCCATTGATTGACACCGAATTGGTCACGGATCTCGCCGCCTTTCAGTACAATGAATTTCTCATCGAACTTTTCCTTCAACTCCCGCTGCCATTGAAAAGCAAGGTTGGCAGGACACACCACAAGGATCCGCTCTACAAGTCCGCGCATTTGGAGTTCTCGGATCAGAAGCCCTGCCATTATTGTCTTTCCTGCACCAGCATCATCCGCGAGCAGGAAGCGGACACGTGCAAGCTTCAAGAGATAATCATAGATTGCCTCAAGCTGGTGTGGCAGTGGATCGACTCGGGAAATCGATAGACCGAAATACGGATCGAATTCCCAGGCAATGCCGAGTGAATATGCCTGAAGCCCCAAACGTAGCAGTTTTCCGTCACCATCATAGGTGAAACCGGCTTTCAAGATCATCAGTTTTTCGATATCCTGAGAAGTTAATGAGACTTTACGAAAACTCTCGGATTGCATACCAACAAGACCAACGATGAACGTCCCATCATCGTTTGCACGTACGCTCTCCACTCGCATCGGTTCATTGAAAAGCGAGCCGGATAAGATACATCCTTCGCAAATTTTGTAACTTGATGCTGTCATCTCTTCTTATTTTTCCTATTGCCTTTATGGAAGCTAGTGGCTGAGCTGATAGATTTCACCCAGCTATCTATCTCATCTTTACGGAATTTCCATAAACGTCCTATTCGATGCGCAGGCATCCGCTTTTCAGGGATCCACTTGTAAATCGTATCCTGTTTAATGCCAAGATAAGCTGCAATCTCACTAACCGATAGCCATCTGTCCTCCATTCCAAGATTCTGCTTCATATAGTCTTCCCCTTTTATCAAAGTTGCTTTTTTCGGCTGCTCAGCATGAGTATTTGCGTACCTCCATCGAATTCTATCGGATGACAACTCTAACAAACGCCCATAGAATACATAAGATTAGTTATGGTTGTCAACCTGTTTATCCTGATGATTCCCGATTTATCTTGATTTATCCGAATAAAATAAGGTTCTTCTCCGAATTAGTGGGTAACTAAATGCTCCTAAAAAAGAAGGGGCAAAAGGGAAATTCTCCTTTATTGTATGTATTTGCAAAATATAGAAAGGCCCGATATAAACATTATAGGATTAGACATTCACAGTGCAAATTTTACTATGGCTGTATTAAACACACAAGGCAAGATATGTAGTTGTCTTTCAAGAGCAACTTCAGCCGAGAATCTAATCGATGTTGTAAGCAAGGTGAAAGGTCCCAGAAAGCTTGTGGTTGAAGAAAGTCACCTTGCCCAATGGGTCAAAAGCACTTTAGAACCCTATGTAGATAAATTGATCATCAGCGATCCGAAAGAAAACAGATGGATTGCTCGTGCAGATTTTACCGATGATCGTCAAAGTGCCATCAAGCTTGCGCAGCTACTTATGGGAGGCTACATCAAAGAGATTTACCATCCTGATGATGGAGGAGCAGAGCTGAGAAGTCTTTTTATTCATTATCATCATGTGAATCATCAGATTAACCGTTTTAAGAACAAGCTCAAAGCGCTGTACAGGCAGGTCGGGATCAAGGCTTCCGGGACAGGAATTTACGATAAACAACAGTGGAGTGTCTGGAAGGAAAAGTTGAAGAGCTATCCTCATTTATTGTTTCAAGCCAATCAACTTTTCTCTCTCATCGATTCTTTAGAAGAGATGAAGGAGGAAACAAAATCCTCTCTCATAAAAAGGGCCAAGAAATTCCCCGTCTATGATCTCTTGAGAGAGATCCCTGGTGTCGGGTCAGTGATTGCGAGCGGCTACATCGCTATGATCATTACACCTCACCGTTTTTCAAAGAAGAATAAGCTTTGGAGATATGCGAATCTAGGGACGACCTATCATGTTTCCGATCAAGTAGTGTACAAAGACGAGAAAAGCAAAACGGGGAATCGGGTTTTAAAATGGGTTGTGTTTCAACATTTCCGTAAGGCTGTTCATATTTGCAAGAGTTCGAATCGTTTCAAGCAACAATATGTAGAGTTGCGTTCTCGAGGGCTTTCCGAAAAGGTCGCCCGGAGGCATGTTTGTAGAAGTCTCTTGTCTGTGATCAGGGCAGTTTGGATGAAGGGGGAATCATATCAAGATAAGTTCTATAAGATCATAGATTAATTTAGTGTCCAATGGCTGTTTGGTATCTTTTGAAACATACTTTATATGGATTCCTGCTCCCCTCAAGGAGCTGTGGAAAAACAAAGAAGAGTGGCTGCCGGGAGAAGTCTCGATTTTGGACTAGTCTTCAAGACTCGACCTCTTGATTAGACCTCCCGGTAACCCAAAGCCCGATCATTACATAGATGATAGGAATGTCCTTGAAATCTCAAAGAGATGTCTGGTTCCGCCACCTTCATGAAGGACCTTTTAAAAAGTTGTAATGAGAAGACTTTGTTTTAAGGCTCCCATATGGGAATAAAGAAGAGTATGGAGAAAGATCTAACGGTCAACGGATGCCCTCAAAAGTTAAGATGTCCCGTCTTAAAAGAGGAGTGATATATCTTGACTTTTGTTTTTAGAGATGTCCAAAAAGTCTTTGTTTATCGAAGTTTTATTTTTAAAGTTAAATTATCTGGACAGCAGTGATTAAGGTGCATTTTTTAGAAGACGAAGATCCCGATTGAAAAACCGTGAATTGCATTAAAGGATGATTGGGAATATTATTGAAAAGCTACTATTATTCTCTTCACGACTCGCAGCATGGTATGTCACTGCATGGCTTTCATCATGATATGCCAGGGAGGTCAAGATGAAGATAATAAATGACAAGGATAAGGGGGCCATTGAAGAACGGTTAAGGGAGCTTGATAAACCGATAAGGCTTGCCTTCTTCACGCAGGAGCTGGAATGCCAGTTTTGCAAGGAAACCCACTGGCTCCTCGAGGATCTTGCCTCTCTTTCCAGCAAGATCACCCTTGATGTCCACAATTTCCAGATCGATAAGGAGAAGGCCAGGAGTTTTCAGATCGACAAGATCCCCGCTATAGCCATCCTGGGGGATGGTAGCAAGGATCATGGCATCAGGTTCTATGGAATTCCAAGCGGATACGAGTTCGCGACTCTCCTCGATGGGATGATAGCCGTTTCCACGGAGAATTCCGGACTATCGCCGGCTACCCGGGATCGGCTCAAAGAGGTCAAGACTCCCCTCCACTTGCAAATCTTCGTTACACCAACCTGACCATACTGCCCTGCCGCGGTGCGGCTGGCTCATGCCTTCGCCCTGGAGAGCGATATGATCAGAGCGGACATGGTTGAGATCTCGGAATTTCCACAGCTCGCCATAAGATACGAAGTCCGGGGCGTGCCGCAGACTGTAGTCAACGAGACCAACGTCATCGTCGGAGCATTACCGGAAAGCGAGTTCCTCAACAAAGTGCTAGAAAACTTTTAATCTTTCTCCGCGGTGCCACGAATGCGACATGACACGCTCTGGCATTTTTTCTTCAGGATGCTCTTCCTTCTTGAGGATCACTTTGAAAGTCTTTTCCTGCTTATCCCGCACTACCTCTACATTCAGGGTGCCTTCGTCCTTCTTTTTTACGATCTCTATGACATCATGAGGATCTTCAACCTGCTTTCCATCCATGGATATGATCACATCACCCGCCTTGAGACCTGCTTCCTGAGCGGGAGAATCTTCCAGTACAGAGCTGATGAGTACACCATGACGATCTTTCAAGCCAAAATATTCTTCGAGTTGTGGAGTCAGGCTCTGGAGGGTAACTCCCATCCTCCCCCTTCCTCCAAAAACAATAACCCGTTTCCCGATCCAATTATCCAGATCATCTAAGTTAATCTCACCGATCGTAACGTTGCCCTCTTCATCAATATCGACATACCTTTCTATATAATCACGCAGGTTTTCCTTGAACTTTCCAAGGTTCTCTCTATACAGTCTGAGAGGCTCTTTGAGATCAAATGAAGGCGCCGTTCGTTCTTCCAGAGTAACATTGATGGTTAGCGATTTTCCCTCCCGTATCAGTCCAACGCTTGCCTTTCTACCTGGAGGCGTTTCTTTTATTATTCTTTTTAGCTGGATCGCACTTTCTATCCTGATGTCATTCCACTTGACGATGACATCGCCATCTTTCAATCCTGCCTTTTCAGCAGCGCTACCTTCGACTACTTTTTCTATCAAAGCCCCATATTCTTCCTTCAGCCCGAGCTTCTTTACCGCTTCAGCATCCACTTCTTCGAGATGAACACCTAAAAAGCTTCCTCCATCAACCATGGATTTCAAAGCATATGCCTGAGCCAGAGTTTGGTCCTGATGCTTCCTCTCGCATGCCAATGCGTATGATGCGATGAGTACAATGCTCGCGATTGCGGTGATCCCTGCCAAGACACTCTTTGATATTTTCATACGATTCCCCTTTCACTATCTTTGAATTGTTGATTCAAGCCCAGCCTTTTCATCTCGAGCTTCTTTTTTGAGTTTTTCTGTTGCCTTCACAAGCTGTATGAACTCTTCAAGATCGTTCTTCTGCGGAATATCTCTCACAAGCGATTTTGCCCGATCCAGCAGAGACTGGAAATCCTCTTCCCTCACGTTCTGAATCTCCTTGAGCATCTGCGCATACTTCGCCACCATAGCCGCAAATTCAAGATCCGGAGATGGTTTTCTCTCAGGAAGAACATAGAGAGGAAAATGGATGGTATGAATCTTTTTCACCTTTTCTTTTTCTGTGCTGGCAGGGCTGTATTCCAACTTGAGAGTCGCAACAGGATCTTCCGGCAGCAGTTCCGGCTTCAGCTTCACTTCGTAGATGGCAGTCAAAGCTTCGTTTGCTCTTATATCTCTTTTCCTGGGAACAATATCCATTCCATTTCCCTTCTCCCGATCCTCTGCTCCAACCATACGGTAGTAATCGACGACGCTCGGATTGAACTCAATCTCGACAGAAGCATCCTTCGCAACCGCCCTCAAATAGTTTCTCATATTGATCTTGAGAATCTTATAAGAGGAATCACTTGTGAAGGGAGACGATGCTCCTTCTGCGCGAACGTAGAAGTCATTCTCCTCAACTGGAACATCTTCACGGTTAAAGTGGTTGATTATCTCTTCAGGGCGAATGAGATCAGAGGGTGGAAGTTTGCCCTTTTCAATGTGATCTTTGACCAGATCGAAGGCAGCGGGCTGAATATCGAGATCAAAAGACGATCGGGGCTTCACGGATGCTTGAACAAAACCTTCTGTTTGCGGAGCTTGCTGCAGTAATGCCTCTCCAGGCGATTCAGATTTCTGCAATCCCCGCTGTTGAACTTCTGAATGACTAACTCCGTTCTGATCAGGGACTGGTTGCCGGATAACCGGTTCCTTGGATGTCAACTGGTTGATTGGTGTTTGCCGAATTGAGAGCCGTTCGGTGACGAACTTTTGCGATATCAAAACACCGATAGCAGTTCCCAGAATGAAAATAACAAGGCAAGTTGCTACCTGCCATATTAAACGTATCCCTCGCGCTTTCATTGGCAGATAGTCTTTCCTTTTAATACCAGGAGAGAGCCCTTCAGGTATCTCCTTTCTTATTTTTTCTACAAGCCCTTCGGGTGGTTCCGGAACAGACCATTTCCGAAGCCATGCTTTGATCTCACGCTTTGTAAGCCTCCTCATAATTACCTCCTTCCCTCACAATACCGAGCTATGGATTTCAATGCTCGTCTCATGCGCCTTCTTACAGCTACCACGCTGACCTGTTCCATCCGAGCAATATCTTGAACTGAGAGCTCTCCCCAGTAACGTGCCGTAATGGCGAAACGGAGCTCATCGGGCAGGTTCAGAACAGCCTGCCTCAGATTTTCTTTCATCTCATGCTCCATCATCCTAGCTTCTTGTCCTTCATCAAGACAGATAGGAGCAGATCTTGCCTTGTCATCAATGGAAACAACCCTCAAAGGATGCCTCGCGTAATTCAAAAATGTGTTGTAGGCGATCCGGTAGAGCCATGTAGAAAATTTGGACCTCCCGTCGAATTCTCTGAGAGCTTTCCAGGCTTTCTGATATGTCTCCTGCGTCAGGTCTAAAGCCAGGTTTTCATCATCTCTGCACAAGCGATAGAGAAATGTATAGATAGATTTGTAAGTTCGGTTGACAAGATCCTCAGCAGCCTTCCTGTCACCATCCATGAAAGAGTTCAGCAGTTCCTGCTCTTCCGACATATTCAGCTTTCGCCCTTGAGTCATATGAGGTTTCTGTATCCCTTCATGAACTTTTTCTGTGCTCCAATAACATAGATCTGCTCACCAGAACATGAGATATACTCACCAATATTAGACACCGGAAGGTTGAAAAAAGAAACCAGGTTGAAAAAGTTCTTACTTTAATGAAGAATCAAATTTTTGTTTTTAAAACCTAAAGGAAAGCCTGCAAGGAATGCTATAGTTGCAGAAATTTTATTGCGCTCTTAAAAGAACCTCAACTATTCTTTCCAAATCCTTTTCATCCCCTTCAAAAGGTGGCATATCCTTGGGAGGAGATTTTATGATCTTTTCCAGGTCTTCTTTTTTATAATTTAAATTATTAAGATTGGGTCCGAATGTGCCTCCCTTCCCACGGAAGTTGTGGCAGGCAAGACAGCCATATTCTTCAAGTGTGCTATCTCCATTTACTACTCTCAGATTCTTATCTGCTATACCCAGATTTTCTGCATCTTCTCTTGGCACCAGTCTCTGATTAAGGTACATATAACCATAAATAAGATACGGTTTTCTTGCCCTTTCTCGAGTAAATCCCCCAAAGGGAAAAGCTATATATACTGCCAGCCCACCTATAAGTAAAACCGAACTAATGCGTTTTTTAGATAGAAGAAACACGAGACTAAAAATCACCGCTAAAGATCCAAGGATAACCATCGGCCAGAAAAATCTTGAGACATTCCCGGTTACAATCTTGTTGAAGATACTCTCATTCACAGACCTTACCCTGAGCAGGAATAAGAGTCCGGATATGGGCTGAAGCAGGATAAAAAAAGCGGCTATCTTTCCTGTATATCCCATAGCCCATTCATGGAAATTTCTTTCCTCCTCCTTACCTTTCTTAGCCTTGTAGAAAGAATAGAAATAGAAAAGTAAAGCAGCGTTTATGATGCAGGGGATAATCAAATGAGTAAAGGAGGAGAAAGTGGTTGGGTTTAAAGCGGCAGATAGGGCAGAGGGGTTTTCAAAATAGTGTAATGCACCCTAAAAATCAAGACACTTTTTTGATCTTTTTGAGTTAGAGTTTTCATGCTGCCTGTTTTAAGATTTCCTGGTTATACTTCTCTTCAAACTCCATCGGGCTAAGATATTCCAGCGTA
>JBFMGF010000017.1 GCA_040752675.1 Acidobacteriota bacterium | reverse complement strand
TCTCTGGGCCTCGCTGGCGATCTTCTCGAGCTTCTTCCTATCTCTGTCGTCCGAAGCCTTTCCGTAAAGAAGGTCCGTGTAACCGATGATGCTGGTGAGAGGGTTGTTCAATTCATGGGCGATCCCTGACACGAGCATTCCAATGGCGGAGAGCTTTTCCACTTCGATCAGCCGATTCTGTACTGTCTTGAGATTTTTGTAGAGAGCCGCATTCGCGAGTGCTACATTGATGAATTTTCCGAAATCCCGTAAGGCCTCCGCATCTGTGGCGTCAAATGGCTTTCTTTGCGGTCCGGAGAAGACGGCGAGAATCCCCTTCTCCTCGTTCAGGATTGAGATCGGAAGGACGATGTAAGAGGTGAACTTCTCTAAGGGGAAATCCTGGAACAGGCTCTCGGAAAAACCATTGCTGATGTAAATATGTTTGCTCGAGTGAAGATCTATCTTAGGAGAGGCAACGCTTCTGGGGATCTCTTCATCCTTGCCGATATTGCAGGTGGCCTGGATGTTCATGAGCCTGGGATCGCCATCGTAAAAGGCAAGAAGAGAAGCTTCAGCGTGCATGGAATCCGTGACGATCTTGACGATGGACCCGCAAAGCTTCTTCATCTCCAGCTCGGCACCAACCTTAAGGGCGAGTTCATTGAGTGTTGCAAGCTCGGCCTGCCTTACCATCAGGTTCGACTCCTTCTTGCTCAGCGTGACGAGCGTGGCAAAGAGGATGGCTATCGGGATAACAGAGAGGATGGCCATCGGTGGGTAGAGCGTCCACAGCGCTGCCATAGATAGCCCGAGCGTAATGACTGCAGCTTCATTGTAAAAAGCCTTCCTGTTCAGAAATTCCGTTTTGAAGAAGGATGTTTTCGTCGCGAGACTAATGACGATATTGGTCAGAACATGATTGATCAAGGAGAAGGTGACGAGGACAAATAGAGCGGAGAAGAGGATTCTAGGTGTCGTGATCAGCAAACCGCCGCTGGTTCCAATCTTTTCCCATAGAAGGATGGCGATCGCCAGGGAAAAGAGAAGCTGGCCGATGTTAAAGAGAACTGTAAGAATCTTCCTCCTGTTGAAGAAATAGTCGAAGACTGGTAGCAAAGTCAGAATGGCTGCCACGGCTCCGGGATGCGTCAGGAAGAGAAGAGCGTAAACGAATGAAGAACTTATCTGTATGACACCTTGGGAAGGGAGATAGCTCTGAAAAGTGATCGACAGGGATGTGGCTATGGATGCCAGTGTTCCAAAAAAGAGAAAAGGCCAGGGATCCCAGGGCCTATTGCTCGGGTTTTCAAAAAGAGCAACAGCCGAGATGAAGCCTATTACGATTATGAAGGTGACATAGGTGATTGTCGCTGCTGAATATTGCTTTTTTTCCATCAATCGTAAATAAAAAGAACCTTTAATATTAAGATAATCTTTTTCAAGGGGATTTCAAACCGCTGCAAACTATAATGATGGGGCTGCGTTTCTTGACACCTCATAACTCTTCTGATATTATCAAAAAAAGGTTCATAATTATTTGAAATCGAAAGAATTACGAGGATTTCAATGGATAACAAATTTAGGGGAACGACCATAATCTCCTTGCGCCACAAGGGTAAAGTGGCCATGGCGGGTGATGGTCAGGTGACCCTTAACCATGTGGTCATGAAGCATGGTGCAAGGAAGATCAGAAAGCTTTACAACGACAGAATCATAGCAGGTTTCGCAGGATCAGCGGCCGATGCTTTCGCTCTGTTCACGAGGTTCGAATCGCGCTTGGAAGAGTACAGGGGGAATTTGGATAGAGCGGTCGTTGAGCTTGCAAAAGACTGGAGGACAGACAAGATTCTGCGCAGGCTGGAGGCTCTCTTGATCGTGGCGAGCGAGAGACACTCCTACCTCCTCTCAGGAACGGGAGATCTCATAGAGCCTGACGACGGTCTCATCGCCATAGGTTCAGGGGGTCCGATTGCTCTCGCGGCCGCCAGGGCTCTCGTTGCTCATTCTGACCTGTCAGCAAAGGAGATCGTTGTAGAGGCAATGAAAATTGCTTCGACTATCGACATATACACGAACGATAGCATCGTGTGTGAAGAGCTCCCTGCGGGAAAGGAATGACAGATGGTCTTTTGCCTGCCTGAAAAGATGGAGGAAGAAATGGAGATCATTGGCGAAGATCTAACTCCCAAGCAGATCGTTGCCGAGCTTGATAAATACATCGTCGGTCAGCACAGGGCCAAGAGGGCTGTGGCAATCGCCCTGAGGAACCGGATCAGGAGGCAGAAGCTGTCTCCGGAGATTGCCGATGAAGTGGCTCCCAAGAACATCATCATGATCGGTCCGACTGGGATCGGCAAGACGGAGATCGCCAGACGCCTGGCCAGGCTCATGAACTCTCCATTCATCAAAGTGGAAGCCTCCAAGTTTACTGAAGTCGGTTATGTGGGAAGGGATGTAGAATCGATGGTTAGGGATTTAACGGAGATTGCGGTCGATCTCGTAAGGCAGGAAAAGGCACAAGAGGTCCGGGCCAAGGCCGAGAGGAACATGGAGGAGAGACTTCTCAATCTACTCCTACCGCCAACCAGAAAGGGGCATACCGGTTTCGAAGGAGAATCCCATGACGAAGAAGACTTCAACGGTCGGGAGAAATTGAGGCAGACCCGGGAAAAGCTGAGACAGCAGTTGAGGGATGGACTCCTGGAAGATAGAGTTGTGGAACTGGATGTCCGTCAAAACGTCTTTCCTGCATTCCGGATCTTTTCAAGTTCAGGAATGGAAGAGATGGACGTTAATATCAGGGAGCTCCTTCCCGGATTCCTTGGCGGGAAGCCGAGAAAGAAGAAGATGAAAGTCTCCGAGGCGAGGGAACAGCTTCTCAAAGAGGAAGAGGACCGGCTCATTGACCCGGATCTGGTGGCCAGGATTGCCGTCAGGCGAGTGGAACAAGCCGGGATCATCTTCGTCGACGAGCTGGATAAGATTGCTGGAAGGGAGAGCGGGCATGGTCCGGACGTCAGCAGGGAAGGAGTCCAGAGAGACATCCTCCCGATCGTGGAAGGGACCATAGTGAACACGAAGTACGGTATGGTCAGAACGGACCATATCTTGTTCATCGCAGCTGGAGCCTTCCATGTCTCCAAACCATCCGATCTCATCCCCGAGCTCCAGGGGAGGTTTCCCATTAGAGTGGAGCTCGATCCTCTCGGCAAGGAGGAATTTATCCGGATTCTGAAGGAACCGAAAAACGCTCTACTCAAGCAGTACAACGCACTCATGAAGACGGAAGGGATCGATCTCCAGTTCACGGAGGATGCCATAGAAAAGATTGCGGAGTTTGCGGCGATGGTGAACGAGCGTTCGGAGAACATAGGGGCGCGGCGTCTCCACACCATCATGGAACGCCTGATGGATGAGATCTCCTTCGAGGGAAGAGACCTGAAGGAACAAGTTCAGATCATAAATGGTGACTACGTGAAGAAGATGCTGTCTGACATCGTTAAGGATCAGGATCTGAGCCGCTACGTTCTTTGAGTGTTAGCCCTATCCGAACGCCATGAAGAATAGTATCGTTGCGATCATAATTGCCTTCCTCATCCTGTGCTTAATTCCATTATTTTCATGCGGGAAGAGGGGACCCTCTCTTCCTCCAATCGTTGCGGCTCCAGAGAAATGTGCGGATTTCAAGATAAGCCAGCGAGGAGAGATGGTCATGATCAGCTTCCTCCTTCCCGGGAAGAATACGGATGGTTCTCCTCTTGTGGAAACTCCCGTGGCAAGACTTTTGCTTTTCATTTCCGAAGCGGAAGAAAGCGGGGAGTCGAGAAGCATCTCCATGGATGAGTTTCTCAAGAAAGCCAGACTCGATCAAACCTTTTCTCCAGAGGTGCTCGAGAAAGCGACGGTAGATAGGATAATCATTCTGGAACAAAATATCTTTGATGCATTCGGAGATAAGGCGACGGGTCGTCGATTCTATTATGCCGTGCAGCTTATGAACAGGCGAAAGAAAGTTTCACCACTCTCGGAGATCCTTCCCATCGTAATCGTGAAGCCTTCATCGGCCCCTCATGGTCTTTCCGCCCATGTAGAGGAAGAAGGGATCAGGCTTTCATGGGAGTCTCCAGAATCGGATAGCCTTCAAGGATCGGATCGACTCTTCAATGTTTATAGAACCGAGATTTCTCCGGAGGATAGTTCTCCAGACGAGGAACCGGACCGGTTAATGAAGAGAAAAATGAGGTTCCTTCTTGTCCCGCTAAATGAAAGTCCTGTTACCGGTAATTCTTTTATTGATAGGAGCTCGGTTTCCGGAAAAGACTATCTTTACTCAGTTCGAGAGCTATACAACGCCACCGTGCCATACAGGGAAAGCGAGGATTCCAACATCGTCAAGGTCAGTGCCGTTGATTCTTTCCCGCCGGGCGCCCCATCCGGTCTTGCAGTCGTGGCCGATGAGAAGATGATAAGACTATTCTGGTTCCCCAATGACGAGAACGATCTTGCGGGATACAGGATCTATCGAAAGACAGAGGAGGAAGAGGAGTTTCGGATGATCGCTACCCTTCCCGAACAGATGACTTCCTATACCGATGGCAATGTCATTTCCGGAATGAGGTACAGCTACTTCGTAACTGCATTCGATTCGGCAAAGGTCCCGAACGAAAGTGCTCCTTCGGAGAATGTTTCCGAATCTCCTCTGTTACCCATCGAATCTGATAAGAGAGAGATAGAATGAAAACCATTCCATTCTGGAAGATGTCAGGAGCGGGGAATGATTTCATCGTTCTCGATGGGAGGGACAGGGCAGTAGGCAGACTGGGGAAAGATTTCATGAGAAAGGTCTGTCAGAGATCTCTATCGGTAGGTGGGGACGGAGTCATAGTCCTCTTCCCATCAGAGAGATATGATTTTCAGGTGAGGTTCTTCAATCCTGATGGGAGCAGGTCAAGATTCTGCGGAAACGGAAGTCGATGCGCATCCAGATATGCCTATCTCAATGGAATGGCGGGGAGAAAGCTTCGGTTCAGAGGAGACGATGGCGTTCACGAAGCTGTCGTGCAGGGAGACAGGGTCTCCGTTAGCATCCCTGGCTTCAGGAATTACCGATCCGTAGCATCGGTACATGCAGCCGGCAGAAAGTGGCATGGAGCGATCATGGATATCGGTGTCCCTCATTTCGTCACAGAGGCAGAGGATATCGAAACACTTGATCTTTATCTCTACGGAAGAGCTCTGAGGCATCACAAGAGTTTCGAACCGGCCGGAACAAACGTCAACTTTATAAGGTTTGAGAGAGATTGCGCTGTAACCATCAGGTCTTTCGAAAGAGGAGTCGAAAGAGAAACCCTTTCCTGCGGTTCGGGGTGCATAGCTGCTGCCATCCATGCCGCTCTGACGAAGAATGTTCGTTCTCCTGTCAAACTTTACACCAGGTCCACTGTAGATCTCAGGGTCTTTTTCAGGAGGAAAGATCAAGAGATCCGGGATATATTCCTGGAGGGAGATGCGAGGATCATCCATAAGGGTGAGATCTGTCCGGAAGCTTTGTCAGGATTTTAAATTTCGTTAATCCTGCCGTATGGAAAATGAGGGGAAAATGTCCAACAGGATATTCTGGAGAGCATTCAAGATTACATCTGGTTGTATCTTTCTCATCGCCGGGCTAGTTGGTTTCCTTCTTCCCATCCTTCAGGGGATTCTTCTCACTCTGGCAGGGATCTCTCTCCTGGCATCCGAGAGCAGGTGGGTGCGAAAATTATACGATTCTCTTCGAAACAAAATCGGGTATTTGCTGAAAAGACGGGAAAGAGAAAACGCGGCCAGAGGTGCTAAAGATAACTCTCCCCGTTGACATTTTCTGATAATGGCTTTTTTCTGTGAAGCTCGACAATCTCAAAATCTTTTCAGAATTCTGGTCCCTCCTTCCTCTCTGGATTTTTGCCTTGAACGCTCTCTCCATATTTGACGCACAGCTCCGATCTTTCTCACTCTCTCAGCGGATACTCTCCTGGATGGCCATCTTCCCCCTATCGGCAGCCCTGCTTGCTTTCGTTGTCCATGTAAGAAAGAAGTGCAAATGTGGGAAGAGAAGATATCTTCTCGTGGCATCATTCTTTTTCATTTTCTTTCTCGTCCTGCTCGGTATCATTCTCTTAAGACGCAATGTCCCATATAAAGAAATCGACGTCAAATTGTGGTTTGAGATTAGCACCGGCCTCGCCTTCCTATTCTACCTTCTTCACTGTCTCTATTACGAGGGGATGGATGCAAGCTTTGCCCTCTTTGTCGTCGGCCTTCTCTATGGGGGCATCCTTGAAAATGGGGGGATCCTTCTTGGTTTCTTCAAGGAAGAAGGCTTCCATGTTTATCTGCCCTTTCTGCCTGCTCCCCTCTTCACGACACTCGGCTGGTGCAACGTCTTTTATTCCTGTCGTTTCCTCGCGGGACAGCTATTCAAGGAAGAGCGCGATCGTTTAGATAATTGTGAGAGAACTGGAGAGTGGTCGAGATGGCTTGAACCCTTCTCCTTTGCCTTAACATTGACAGTCTTTGCGCTTTTTTTAGACCTTCAGCTCGACCCTTATGCCACTCATCATGGGTTGTGGATCTGGAATGAGGGCTTGAACCCTTTTCTTGGAGGAGTTCCACTCGTGAATTTCACCGCCTGGGTCTCCGCGGTGTTTCCCTTTGCCCTGGTTTTCAGGCTCCTCGAGAGGAACCGGAAGGAAAAAGACGGGATCCTCTCCATCCATCTTCTCATCAGGATGCCGCTCATTATTTTGCTTGCCGTCCTGATGGTTCTCTCAATCATCTTTCTTCTGGAGGGATACGACTCCCCGGCGATGAGGATATTACTGCAATACACTCCCTGATATTGACGCATGAGAGATGAATGTTGTGGATTATTGCTGGACGTTCTGTTTGTTTCCTCTTGATCTCTGAATTTCTTGGAACGCAATGTCCAGCAGGTCGGAGAGCCCCTCCTGGTTCCGGTAGTTGACGATGCGTGTCTTATAAAGTTCCGTCTCTTTTGCTCTCTCGATGATCTTCTCTCGCATCGTACCTTTTTTGATCTCCGCATCTGCCACCGCCTTGGCCCAGGCCAGGAGCTCCCGAAACTGTCTGAACTCCGTTAGGCCGCTTACCTCTCCATGGCCCGGGATTATCTTCTGAAACTTGAGATTCAACATTATTCTCTGTATGGTGGCAAGCCACTGTCCTATGTGGCTGTCTTTCGCGTAAGGAATTATCTGATTGAAGAAGAGGTCTCCGGTGATGATCACCTCCTCCCCTGGCACATAAACGATGAGATCGCCTTCCGTATGCCCTCTCCCCATCCATAGTATCTGCACCTTCTTGCCGGGATAGACGAAGTCCATTTCAGCTGTGACCGTTATGATGGGATAGTTCGCGGGGACCTTGTCTTGAGTGAATCTGTCAAGCGTTCTGGGATGTACGATCAATCTGACGTCGGGAGAGAAAGCGGTGTTTCCTGCAATGTGGTCTCCATGAAAATGGGTGTTCACGAGATACTTGATCGGTTTGTCGGTTGTCTTCTTTATCATGGCGATCACTTCTTCGGAAAGTTCTCTGGAGGATTGGGAATCAACGACGAGGATGCCATCATCTAGAACGATAAAAGTCGAGTTCGCGAAAGCCATGCCTCCGCTGACAGGGATCGTGGCATAGACGCTTTCACTGACTTTTTCCAGCCTGAAGTTCTCTGCGGCAAATGCTGAAGCAGTCACGAAAAGCAGAAAGAGGACCGTCTTTAAGGATTTTTGGATCATGTTGCACCTCTTCTGACGCTGAAAGTGGGAAACAGATCTTTACCTGTTTCCGTGATGTCCGGGAGTGAACTTGTCGTGATGTTCTCCATGGGAATGAACCTTGTTGGTGACCCCTTTCCCTCTGTACCTCATCTCGAAGGATTCTCTCTCCTCCTGCTTCTTCTGTTTGAGCTTCTTGACAAGTTCAAGCTGTTCCTTGATCCTTTCCTTCTTGCTCTTTTCCTTCTTCTTTCTTGGCATAAAAAAACTCCCTTTCTTTGTCCATATTTCTTTATCTTAATTTATAACGAAAACAGGGAAGAATCAAAGGGAAGAATGTTTCTCCGGTGGCTTGTCGAACTCGTCGAAGATCTCGCCGACGATCTCTTCCAGGATATCCTCGATTGTGATGATTCCTGTAACCTCTCCCTGCTGGTTTCTGACGACGGCGAAATGACATCCCTCTTTCTGAAAATCCTTCAGGAGATCCTGGATTCTCTCATCTTCGGCAATGACCAGGACCTTACCTATCTTCGACTCGATTGTCTCATCATCCTCCTTGCTCTCGAGGAGATCCCTGGCATCAACCAGACCAATGATGTTTCCTCTTTCTCTCTCATAGACGGGGATCCTAGTGAATCCCGACTCGCGAATCGTGCAGACCACTTCGATTATCTTGGAATCCCTGGGGACGGAAACGATTCTGAAGGCGGGGGTCATATGATCCTTCACAGCAGCAGCGGCAAAGTCGATGATCCTGTTAACGAAGGTTGTTTCATATCTCTCCTTCAGATTCTTTTCGCTCTGCAGGAGGATTTTAAGCTCTTCCCTCGTCACGAATGGATTTTTCCTTTTTTCCAGTATGCGGTCCTTCCCGAAGAACAACATGGCAAATGTCCCCGTCAGGGAGACGAGCGGGAAGAGGAGGACGAGGATGGCCGAAAGAGGGTATATGGAAATCAGGGCAATCCCCTCCGCATTGTTCCGAGAGATCGATTTTGGGATAGTCTCTCCAAAAAGAAGCACCAGCGGCACAAGGAAGAGGATAGCAAAGCCGGAATACCGTCTTCCGAAGAGCGTTGCAAAGAGTTCGTTGGCGGCGAACGAGGAGCTGATAACAGAGATGTTCGTTCCGATTAGCGTGGTGGCGAGCAGCCTCTCAGGTTTTTCAAGAAGCTTCAGGATGAGGGAGGCTCTCCGGACACCCTGATCCGCAAGTAACTTTATCTTGATCCGGTCGGAGGAGACGATTGCGATCTCGCTTCCAGAGAAGAAACCCTCCGTTAGTAGCAGCAGCAGAATGGCCAGGAGTAACAGGGGGATTTTCATTCCTCAATTTCCGTATAGTTCCCTGTAGATCTGATAATTGCTAATGACTCTCTTGATATAGTTTCTGGTCTCGAAGATCGGGATATTGTCCACAAAGACATCGATCTCCCGATTGGAGATCCATCGCTTCCATTTCTCGACATTGGCCTCTCCCGCGTTGTAAGCGGCAAGGGAAAGTTCCAGAGAACCGTCAAAGTGTTTCCAGATCCTGGCAAAATGGCTGCATCCCAGAAGAACGTTGTAATCTTTCCTGAAGAGCATCGATGTGGAATGGTTCATCTTTCCGAGGCGCCTGGCTATTTCTTCGCCGGTATCTGGCATGAGCTGCATTAATCCTATGGCTCCCGCCCGCGATATGGCCGAAGGGTTGAAGGAACTCTCCTGGTGGATCAGGGAGAGGATGAGATTGCAGTCAAGGGAAAAAGATCTAGCTATTTGGCATATCTCTTCGCTGCCATCATGAGGGTAGAGGAGCCTGAGGAGATGATCGGGGATTTCCGACGGGAAAGACGAGTTGGACGACCCAATCTTTAGGAGTTCCACGGCTTTCTCTCTGTCTCCCTGCTCCAGGAGCATCTCCGTAGATCTTATAAACGGGAGAATCTTCCTTCCATTTATCTTCCTGCAGGCAAAGAGGAGCTGATCGAAAGCCATATCATCAAGATCCATGGCAAAGAGTTCCCTTGCAGCATCGAGAGCGAAGAGGAATGCGGCGTCGATCTCCTCGGTTCTTTCAGATCTCTCGTTTGTTTTCTCAGAGGATGTGGGGATATGTGGGAGCGATTTTAATCTTTCCCTTGCCCGGATACCATAATAGCTCTTTGCACTTTTCCTTTCCGCTTCGGAATAGAGCTTTGCCGCCTCATGATAATTCTTCAGTTTTTCCTGGCACTTTGCTGCCCAGTACAGAGCCGGAACGAGATATGGATTTTCTTTGTCAGCAATGATCCTGTGAAAATGAGAGAAGGATTCCGCGTGATCGTTATTGATGTAGAGCAGGCAGGCTGTTCTCCAGAGAGCTTTTTCTCTCTTCTCCCCATTCGGGTAGAGAGATATATATCGTTTGAAAAGGAGAAGAGCATCTCGCCAGTCACCATGATTGTCGTAGTATTCTGCTAGTGCGAAAAGGGCACTGGCACCTGTTTCCTTGCCTTGCTCCCGATCGGAAAGTTCTTTCATCGCCTTCAGGAAGGAATGGATACGCCCTCTGTTGAGGTCGATTCTGGCCAGTGCATATTTTGCCTCTGAAGAAACTCTTTGATCTTTTTTTGCCTTCTGGAGGTACGATAATGCTTCTTGCATTCGCCTCTGGCCATACAATGCCAGCCCCATTCTCAGATTGAGCCGGGCGTCCACTTTGCTCTCGGGGAAGATCGTGATGATGTACCGGTAGTTATCCAGCGCGCTTTCGTACAATCCATCTTTCTCGAGAAGCTGTCCTCTCTTAAGGAGAAGAGAGATGTCACCTTCCTCCCAGCTTCCTTGAGAGTTTTCTTTAATCCGTAGACGAATTCCCGCGGTTTCTGATTCAGGCGACAGCGGATAAAGACAGTAGATGTCTTTATAGATCTTTGTGGATTCTTCTTTTTTCCCCTCTCGCTCAAGAAGGGATGCTTCTTTAAAAAGAACGCTGCTGGGATTTTCCTTTTTGACCCTGTTGCCGTATCTCTTTAAGATTTCTCGTGCTTCTTTCAATTTACCCGAGGCCAGCATTGAGTCCATGAGAAGATGAAAAGATTCCTCGAAGAATTTATTATTGGCATCGCCCTGGAGAATCAATGATAGGCTCTCCTCAGCTTCCTTCCTCTCGTCGGCCCGAAGAGCAGAAACAGCTTTGAAGTAGAGAACATGGAGGAAGAGCGGATCATTCTCCTCATAGGATGCCCTGAAATGTTTGCGAGCTTCCCCGGGTTTTCCGAGTTCAAGGCTCCAGTATCCTGAAATGAAGCTCCATCTCTTATGCCATGTCTTCGAGCGATACTTTCTCATGAGCCGGACTAACTTTTCAATTCCTGCTTCCGTCTTCCCTCTGGAGAGATCATCAAGGGCTTCGTAGTAGATCCCGGGTGCCTTGGCTTCGTCAGTCCAGAGCTCTTTTTGCATGAGGAAGTAGAGCGACAGAGCAATCGCGATAACCAGAAAGACTATCAGGAAGCCCAATCTTTTCATTCAAGCCCTTCAATGTTTGAAAAATATTATACTTCAAGGCAGGAGTCCCGATGAAAGAAATACCTTCGGGTTTTATCACAAGCCCAAATGGAAGAAATCGTTCAAAAAGTCTGGATTTGGTTCAGGTGTTTCCCAGTGCGGATCTATCGCCGCCGGCCAGATTCATGATGAGTTCTTTTTCGAAGAAGTCTTCTTTCTGTTTTATCTCCTCAGGGATCCTGCTCCTGTAAAGTCTTTCCGCTTTCTCGATCTCGTCTTTCAGTCTGATCTTGAGGTCTTTCTTCATGCGGCCCATGATGACACGCTCTTCATTGTAAAGCTTGATATTATTGATGAGCAGCCTGGCATACATCCGCGCCTTAAAAACCGCTGCTTCCTCTTCGCCATCTGGTTCCAGCAGGCTCATCGCCTTGTCTTCAGTGAAAGAGCATGAGACCGGTAATTTCATTTCAGATGAGTTGTTATGCCGCATTTCTTCCTGGAATTCGTTCTTCTGTCTCGAAGGAGCAGGGGGGAGGGTAACGGAGAATTCCGCCGCGCAGAGAGATGCTTCCTTGATCTTTTCCATCTCCGATCGTGAAAATTCCTCTCCCTTGAAACAAAGGAAGGCTCCAAAGAGCCTGGTCCCGTATTTCAATGGGATGGAGAGACAAAACATGTCTTGCTCGTCTGGATTCAGGAGTTTATATTTCTTCCACCGTGCGGGGACCTTGAAGAGAGTAATTCTTCCCCTCTGAAGGGAATGAAAAAGGTGGGGCTCTGCATCCATGGTTAGCGTTATTTCCCTGATATCATTTCCATGTGGAAATGATGGGAAATTCCTTGAATGCCACCCGATAAGCTTCCCATCCCTCACGAGAAAGAGGGATGCTCTTTCCGAATATGACTCCGTTTCAAGGAAGAGGGTCGCCGGGACCTGCCCCCTGTGCTCCAGTCTTGAGAATTTTTCGATCAGACTCTCTGACATATGAAAAAGGATGGCTGTGCGATCATGAAAAAGAACGTAAGGAGTCAAGGATGATGATCCTTCTGCATCTTCTTAATCTGGTCGACCATCCCCTTGAACTCGGCATGGTTTTCTACAAGGGAGAGGATATCGGGGATGGCGGGTAAGATCATCTTTCTTTCCGAGTCGAGGATGAAGGCTCTTTCCATATCCTCGAGGGCGAGCCTTTTTTCTCCTTTCCTTAGATAGGTTATGGCTCTGCCGATGAAATAGGAGGCTTTATCGGGATTAAGCTTGATCGCCTTTGAAAAGCAATCGATAGCCTTTTTGTATTCTCCAATCTTATCATAGGCTGCTCCCAGGTTGTTCCAGATCCCATGATTCTGGCCGTCAAGCTTGATGGCTTTCCTGTAGGCATCGATAGCGTCGCCGTATCTCTGAAGGAAGTAATAACAATTGCCGAGATTATTCCATAATTCAAGATCTGCTGTTTTTATATCGAGCGCCTTTGTGAAGTATAAAAGGGCTTCGTCATAGTTCTCGTTCTCAAGATAGGCGCTGGCGAGATTGTAAATGACATCGTAATCATGGCCGTTTAATTCAAAGGCTCTCTTATAACAATCGATGGCAGCGCCAACGGCATCCAGTCTGAAATAGGAGTATCCCAGATTGTACCAGATATAATGGAGATCGGGGAGGATGGATGCGGCTCTTAGATAGCTGTTTACAGCCTCCTCGAAATTCTCTATGGCGATGTAGGAATTGCCGAGGTTGAACCATGCCTCGGCGGAATTCTCTTTCAGCGAGATCGCCATTTTATAGGCTTCGATGGCTTTGACCTGGTCACTCTGTGCACCCCTGGCATTGCCGATGTTTATCCAGGCCTCATGCATGCTGTTGTCCAGTTCCAGGGCTTTCCTGTAGCAGTGGATCGCCTCGTCAAATCTTTCCAGGGTCTCGTAGATGTTCCCAAGGTTGAACCAGGAAATGGGAGAATCCTCTCTTGCAGATAGGGCATTCTTGTAACACTCCATGGCCGCGTCATAACTGGCCATAGCCTCGTATGCGTTTCCCAGGTTATTCCATGCTCCAGAATGGTCTGGCTGGAGGCTCACCGCCCTGGATAAGCGCTCGATGGCTTCTTTGAAATTCTTCTTGGAGAGCATTTCATTTCCTGATTCAAGAAGCTGGTCGAAATCAATAGGGTTATTCAGTCCTTTCGCAGAAGGAAAACTGCCTTTCCGCAGTTCCCTTGAAGATAATCCACGGCTCCTCATTTTGAGGTTCTTTGGGCTACTCTTCATACTCCTCCTGCTGTATATTCCCTTATTATCCTTATGTTCCGTCGTCATCTAGTAGCGATCCTAGAAATTTCAAAACTCTCTCAAAACAAACCAGTTAAGGGCAGCGGCCAAATCAGTAATACATTCTAAATTTAACATAGCATTATATAAAAAGTCAAGAAAACTTAAAGTAATAAATTAGTTTAAAAAAACAACTTCTTGTAATGGTTCCCTTTATTTATATTTATCAATGAGCAAACATCCACATGCCTCACCTGAATATATACCCTAGTTTGAGCGATTTTTAGCATAAGAAATCCCACCCAATGAGTTATACTGTTGATATGAAACAAAAAACAACAGACAGCAACTTTGCTGTCCTTAACCCATAGGGTGGGAGGAAATCATGAAA
>JBFMGF010000016.1 GCA_040752675.1 Acidobacteriota bacterium | reverse complement strand
ATTTCCCGGCCTATGCCCCGGAACTCAATCCTGCCGAATATGTTTGGAATCAGACGGATCGTCATCTTTGCAATAGTGTTTTGGAGGATTTGGGGGAGCTTCAAGGCAAGCTCCGGAATTCGGTGCGGAGGCTACGGGGTTCCCAAAAGCTCTTATGGTCTTGTATCTATGCTTCTGATCTACCATGGAGGAGATGAATTGTTCCTTTATTTATGCGAAATTCAATAATATAAAAAAGAAAATATTTAAGATGGCAATGACGATGCCCAATCGGACCGAGTATATCAATAAAAGAAAATTAATATTTTAAAATAAAGTTATATGAATAAGAGGCTGATATCGATAATAGTTATTCTGGTTGTGATTGTTACCGCGGGGACATGGTATTTCTTCCTGAGGGAGAGAAACTCAACTGACAGGTATAAGACGGCAAAGGTGGAAAAGGGGGATATCGAGGAACGAGTCGCGGCGACCGGACGGATAGAGGCCCTCGTCACAGTTTCCGTTGGAAGCCAGGTCTCGGGTACGATCAAGGAGCTTCTGGCCGATTATAACTCCATTGTTAAGAAGGGTCAGGTTGTTGCGTTCCTGGAACCATCCATCTTCATGGCTCAGAAGAAACAGGCAGAAGCCAACCTGGCGAGCGCCACCTCAAACCTTGAAAAATCCGAAGTGGCCCTTGAGGAGGCAAAACGGAATCTGAAGAGGGGAGAAGATCTTTACATAGAAAAGCTCATCTCCGATAGCGAAATCGATGCCCTGAGAAGTGCCTATGAGTCGGCCGTGGCGCAGCTCTCGGTCTCAAGGTCTCAGGTCAAGCAGGCTGAGGCTTCCCTGTCCCTTGCTGAGGTCAACCTTGGACACACGGTCATCACCAGTCCAATCGATGGGATTGTCATCTCAAGGAATGTCGATGCCGGTCAGACGGTGGCAGCATCTCTTCAGGCTCCAACTCTTTTCACCATCGCAAATGATCTCACGAAGATGCAGGTACACTCGGATATCTCCGAATCTGATGTCGGGAAGATTAAAGAGGGACAGGATGTCAGCTTCCGGGTCGATGCATTTCCCAAGGAACAGTTTCACGGGAAAGTCTCTCAGGTGAGAAACGCTGGCGTAATCGTTCAGAATGTCGTTACTTACGATGCCGTCATTAATGTCGACAATAAGGATCTGAAGCTAAAACCGGGAATGACGGCCTATGTCTCCATCCTCGTCGACAGGCGCGAGAATGTTCTGAAGATCCCTAATCTGTCCCTCAGATTCAAGCCAAGCAACATGCCTGAGGATGGGAAGTTAAAATTTAATTCGAAAGGAGCCTCCGGTCATCCGTCGATATCGGATATGCCGGTCATATGGATTCTTAAGGATGGCAAGCCGATCCCCATCGGGGTGAAGACAGCAATCACAGACGGGAAGTTCAGCGAAGTGATGGAAGGAGATCTTTCCGAAGGAGATGATGTCATCCTGGAGGAACTCTTCGTCAATAAGCAAAAAGAGAGAAAGATGCCGATGATGGGAAGAGGATTCTGATGGGGTCTTTCATCTCCATAACCATTGCGTTCAAGGAGCTCGGTAGGAACAAGACCAGGGCCGCCCTGACGATGCTCGGGATCATCATCGGCGTGGCGGCCGTCATCACCATGCTTTCCCTTGGTGAAGGGGCCAACGCCGAGATTCAACAGCAGATATCCAGCCTTGGAACGAATGTCATGATCATCCTTCCCGGGAGCACGACACAGGGAGGCGTGCGAGCCGGTCATGGCTCGGCAACTACCCTTACATATGATGATTGCCTGGTTATTCAAAACGAATGCCCGGCCGTCAGGCTGACCGCTCCAGGAGTCAGGACTGTCGCCCAGGCTGTCAGCGCCACACAAAACTGGTCGACCCTCATTCAGGGGAGTACTCCCGCCATGTTTGACATCAGAGACTGGGAGCTTCGGAGCGGGGAATATTTCACGCAGGAAGATGTGGACGGGGCTACTAATGTCTGCCTCATAGGTCAGACTGCAGCGGAGAACCTCTTCGGATTGCAAAATCCAGTGGGACAGGTGATCAGGATCAAGAACATCCCCTTCAGAATCCTGGGTCTTCTCGAAGAGAAGGGGCAGACGGCATCGGGGATGAACCAGGATGACGTCATAGTCGTTCCCTTCACGACCGTCCAGCGGAAGATCATGGGAGTGACCTACATCTCTATCATCCTTGTTGCCGCGAGGAGCAGCGCAGACGAGCAGAAAGCCATTGATCAGATCAAAGCGCTTCTCCGGCAGAGGCACAGGATCCAGGCAGGTCAGGATGACGATTTCTCAATCCGAAGCCTCTCGGATATCTCTTCAGCGGCGGCAGAGGCTTCGAAGACCATGACGATCCTGCTCGCAAGCATAGCCTCTGTCTCCCTGATCGTCGGTGGCATCGGGATCATGAATATCATGCTTGTTTCTGTCACGGAGCGCACACGGGAAATAGGTATCCGCATTGCCGTGGGAGCCCGTTCTAGAGACATCCTTCTTCAATTCCTCATCGAGGCGCTTGTCCTGTCCATCATCGGCGGTCTCATCGGCATCGGGATCGGAATTGCATCATCCAAGGCCATCACCTACTTTGCTGGATGGAAGACGGTTATATCTCTCTCGGCCATCATCCTCTCCTTTTCCTTTGCCGCTGCGGTAGGGATCTTTTTTGGATTCTATCCAGCGCGCAGAGCCTCTCTACTCGAACCCATCGAAGCCCTCCGCTACGAATAGAAGGAGCTAAGAGTTCCATAGAATTCAGGAAACCCCAATGTATATGTATTGACGGGTGTGAACCAGCGTGTTAATTTATACATGAATTTATGGCGGCGTAGCCAAGCGGTAAGGCAGAGGTCTGCAAAACCTCCATTCATCGGTTCAATTCCGATCGCCGCCTCCATTCTTACCTTATTGGATAACCTCTTGACATGAACAGGCAATCAGCGTAATAAATATGAATAGAGGTGCCATCATGATAAGATTTAAAACCCTTTCGACAATTCTTTCCATCCTTGCTGTCTCTCTTTTTCTTTCGCTTGGAGCGGAGCGAGGGGATAATATCTATGCCCAGTGCGTCTGGGGCCCTGACATCCTCCTCTCGGAGGTGGATGGAGAGTTCTCCAATCAGCCGGATATTGCATCCGATGGAAATTATGTTCATGTGGTCTGGCAGGACTACAAAGACATCGGAGGACAGATCCACACGTCGAGAATCTGGTACCGGAATAGCGATGATAGCGGAGTAACGTGGAGCAACATGAAAGTTATCACGCCGAAGAACAGCACGGGCGACTTTCATGAGCCCAGAATAGCGGTCAGCGGGAAGAACATTCATGTCGTTTTCATCGGACTGGACATAGTGGGGGGCGATATGGTCTCCGCGGTGTACTATATCCAGAGCACGAACAATGGTCGCAGCTGGTCGAAGCCGCTCATGCTGAACATGTTAGGCCCCTTCTATTACGAGGCCTGGTATCCCGACATCAGCGTCTCGGGGAATACGGTCCACGCCGTCTGGGTGGATGACAGGGAAGGAGACGACGCATTCCACGTCTACTACAAGAGAAGCATGGACAATGGCAAGACCTGGGATGACGGAGATGACAATCCCTCCAACGACAACGCCGACCACTCGAAGAAGATCTCGGCCGGAACGACGGATTTTCTATATCCTGCCATCACATCTTATGGAGAGAATGTCCATGCCGTATGGCAGTGGGAGTGGTCGAAGGTCTACTATTCGGGCAGCCTGAACAACGGCGCCACCTGGAGCGAGCCAGTCATCATCTCCGAGCCGGGATCCCGCTATCCCGACGTCATAGCTTATGAGAACATCGTTCACATCGTCTGGGAAGACGACAGGCATCTTATAGAGGAGGAGTGCAATTCTGAGATCTATTACCAGAGGAGCATGGACGATGGGCTCACCTGGGAACCGGCAAGGAGATTGACGGAGATGAGCATGTGGTCGCTCGATCCAAGGATTGACCTCTATGGCAACCAGATTGGCATCATCTGGAAAGATGAGAGGGACAGCCCCCTGGATTGCGGCATCATCGGTCCCGTTCCCATGGGAGAGATCTACTACAAGAGGAGCATAGACGGTGGCGTGACCTGGGATGACGGAGACGACGACCCAGGCAACGACAATGCTGACCACACCAAGCGTCTCAGCGAGATCGATGAAAGCGGAGGAGATGGGAAGGCGATATCCGTAGAGACCCAATTTACCCATGTCGTCTTCGACGATGTGAGATACGACAGACCCGATCCATCAGACATCTTTGTTAAAGATGTCTTTTACAAGCAACGCTCCTGCCCATAGGATCTTTATCCTCCCGAGCATGAAATCTTATAAACATCCCAAGTGGATTCCTTTCTTAATAGCTATGAATGTCACCCTTTTGCAATTAAAATAGTGCTGAAAAAATTGTGTTCCAGTGGAGGAGAATATGAACAGTGCTCCAAGAAAGATTCGCTTAGGCATGATAACCCTTATCGTTTTCAATTTTTTGCCCATCTATTTTACCGGAGCCAGCGAGGATCCTGAGCCTCAGAAGATGGACATCTGTCACTCCTGTTTCTGGCAGTATCAACCGGAGGGATTGAAGGACAAGATTGTGGACTTTTACAGAGGATACCGGTGCGGTGACTTCTTCCTGAAAGGGGAGATCTCCTACATGCTCGGGACTATGATCCCCGATGAGTCACTCTTAAAAGACTCGATCGCCTTTTATAATTTTTCGCTTGCCTTCGAGAAGGATCCATTCCGAAGGATGCTCCTCTACGAGATAATGGGGATGCTTGCCCCGAGAGTCTCACTCGAAGCGGGAATATATTTCCGGGAGGCTTCAAAGCTTTCCAAGAAACTCGGGATGAAGTGGAGGAGCCAGGTCTTCAAGTCACTGGCTTCAGGCGGGTACATTCCCCAATTCGGGGAAGTGACAATTTCCAGGAATCTGGCCGTCCCATCGAACCCTGACTCCTTCATCCTCGGGGAAAGCTCTATCAAGATACGCAGGAGAGCGAGAGTCGGGATCCAACTGGAACGGACGTTCCGGGATTGGCTCTCCTGTCAGTTCCGCTACGATTTTTCCGGAGATTATCTGCGGTTGAGGAACATCCTTGAATATCATGAAGGGGCAAGAATGGGGGATCTGATGGAGTATGCGCAAGCAGTACCGATCGTTCTGCTGGGGAGCATCCTCGCCTATAAAGATGGGAAATGGTTTGCGCCGGATGAGAAAGGGGTTTTCCGATTTCAGATCCTGGACGATAAGGTCCAGTATCCGACGACTAAGCAGTATAAGAATGTTGCCCTGATGATCGATACACATGGAACTTCCGCGGTGGTCGAACAGGCGATCCGGGAGAAAGTTGATCTTGTCATCGCCTGCGGCGACAACCCACCTAAAGCTCAGGCCGCATACTATCTTGCAAGCAGGGGAGTCAACGTCTATTCCCCGTGCGACAGAGAGATCGGGATGCTGCTTGGACACGATGCGCAGGGAGTCATCCTCGGCACGGCTCCCATAAGGGAAACCGAGGATGGAGCGGTAATAGGAGGGCAACCCATAAAATTTTCCGTGAAGGAAAAGTTCGTCGTTCAGGATATCAAGGAGGATTCCATAGCGAGATACTACGATGCTCCAGCCAGATATTTTCAGGCTCTCGGTTCGTATGTCCCGCTCAACCTTCACACCGTCAAAATATCGGGATTGAGCGAAACGGACAGAGTCATCGAGGAAGCAGATAGAATCGGAGCGAAGGCTGTTGGCATCAGGGTGTACAGTGAAGAGGACTACGCATCGGTGAAAAGATGGCTGCAATCTTCTAAAGAGAACAGGGCAGTCCTCTTCCATTCGGCTCCATACAAGCCTGGCTATCAACTTTTTTTTGAATTTCCCGATCAGGTTACCTTTGGCGATCCGAGACCGAGATTCATCGGTGCCTGACGATGAGCCAGGTGTGCTAAACTATGACATCTTCGCGAGTAAATTGAGGAATGCCGAAGAAACCGATACAGAAGCTGAGGAACATCGGGATTATTGCTCACATCGACGCGGGCAAGACCACGACGACGGAACGTTTCCTCTATTACAGTGGCGAGAGCTACAGAATCGGTGAAGTCCACGATGGGCAGGCGATCATGGACTTCAGGGATGATGAGAAGGAAAGAGGGATAACTATCTCTTCCGCCGCCACGACTTTCTACTGGAACGACTGCCAGATCAATCTCATCGACACTCCCGGACACGTGGACTTCACCGCAGAAGTGGAGCGTTCACTGAGAGTCCTCGATGGTGCCATTGTCATCTTCGATGGTGTCGAGGGAGTCGAGCCGCAATCGGAAACGGTCTGGCATCAAGCCGACAAATACCAAGTTCCCAGAATCTGTTACATCAACAAGATGGATAGGATTGGCGCGCACTTCTATGCCACCATGCAGGAGATCCATGACAAACTTGGTGGGGGAGCCATCGCCATCCAGATCCCGGCAGGACAGGGAGACACTTTCTTCGGGATCATCGATCTCCTGGATATGAAGCTCTACACTTACGACAGGGAATCGCTCGGAAAGAATTTCGGCTCCGGTCCCATCCCAGGCGACCTGAAGGGTAAGGCTCTGGAGTACAGAAAGATCCTTCTCGAAGCGACTGCCGATCTTTCTGATGCCATTGCCGAGAAGTATCTTGATGGAAAGAATATTGAGCGGAACGAGATCATCGAACCGCTGCGCGCAGGCACTATTTCAAGGAAGTTGACCCCTGTGCTGTGTGGAGCGGCACTAAAGAACATCGGCGTACAGAAAGTCCTAGACGCCGTTTGCGATTTTCTTCCATCGCCTATCGATATCCCGATCATCAAGGGAGAAGACCCAGAAAATAAAAAGGAGAAGGTGCGGAAGCCTCTTGTGGATGAGCCTTTTTCTGCACTCCTATTCAAGATAGTGGCGACGTCCGCCGCTGAGCTTGCCTATCTGAGAGTCTATTCGGGTCATGCCCGGGTTGGCGATTGGGTATACAATCCGAGAAAGAGGCAAAAGGAAAGGATACGGAGAATCCTCCAGATGCATGCCGACAAGGGGGTACAGGTGGAAAGTATGGAAGCGGGAGACATCGTTGCCACCACCAGTCTTAAGTGGAGCGTGACCGGCGACACCCTGACCGATGAAAACAACAGAATCATCTACGAACCGATTCACTTTCCAGATACCGTTGTCTCGGTTTCTATCGAGCCGAAGACGAGTGCCGACAAGGATAAACTTGCCGAGATCCTGAAGAAGCTCGAGAAGGAAGACCCAACCTTCAAGCAGAAGATCGATCCGGATACTGGACAACTCATCATCTCGGGTATGGGCGAGCTTCATATCGACGTTCTTAAGAACAGGATGCTCAGGGAATTCAACCTGGATGCGTATTTTGGAAAGCCGAGGGTTTCCTACAAGGAAACGGCCGCGGGATCGGCGGAGGGGATCGGGGAATTCTCGAAGGTAATCGGTGGGCAGAATGTTTTTGGAAAGGTTACGCTCGGTCTGGAATATCACAGAGGAGATACCAAGGTCGATGTCGTAAGCCGGATCAGAGAAGTGGAAGTCCCATCCATTTATATCCCAGACATGCTGGACACCGTAGCAAATTCGGCGGAAGGGGGTGGGATCTACGGCTATCCGGTCATCCATATCCGGGTCACGCTTCTCGAGGGAAGATTCAATGACCCTGTGACGGCTACAATAACCCTCAATGCAGCGGCAAATCTTGCCTTCCGCGATGCGCTCAAGAAGGCTGGTTCCAGAGTTCTTGAACCATATATGAAACTTGAAGTGAGGACGCCTGAAGAATTTCTCGGTCCGATCTGCAAAAACCTGAATAGTAAGAGAGCCCTCATCGAAGATACTAAGATCGTGAAGAAGATAGCAATTGTGAAGGGAGTAGTCCCTCTCTCCGAGATGTTCGGGTATTCCACAATCGTTCGGTCAATCTCGCAGGGGAGGGCTTCCTTCAACATGGAGCCTCTTGACTACAGGCCTGTCCCGGACAACCTGGTTCAGCTGTTTCATCAGAAGATTTAAGATGATGCGTCGGTCTTCTCAAAGACTGATTCGCGCAACAAAATAGAATCGAGGAGGGAACGATGATAGACTTGAAGAAAATCATGGCCACAACCGACTTCTCAAGTTATTCCCGTCATGCCTTCACGTATGCCGAAACTCTGGCAAAAGAGTTCAGGGCCAGGCTCTACATCATCCACGTCGTGGAGGATAAACTCCCAACATTCGTCAGCGAATATACCGCCGTTCCACTCGCGGACATAATAGAGTCGCAGGAAAAGAAAGCCTGGGAGGACCTGAAGAAGTTCGTGGAGAGCGAAGTGGATAAGTCGATCGAAGTCGAACTCATCGTCGCCAGGGGGACTCCCTATGTGGAGATCATCAAGGCGGCCAGGGAAAAGGAGATAGACCTCATCGTCGTAGCCACATATGGTAGAAACATTCTGAGCCACACGCTCTTCGGCTCCACGGCGGAGAGGGTTGTGCGGAAGGCTCCCTGCCCTGTGCTAAGCGTCAAGCACCCAGAGCACGAATTCATCATGCCCTGACCAGGATGATATGAGACCCTTCTTTCACTGGTCAGGCTCCTGCCTGACTAAGGGATTCTGACAGACAGACCATAGAAGGGCTTGACAGAGGGAAAGGGCAATCTTATAAAAAAGGCGCTTCAAGCCTCCGGAGGTTGAGCAGTAATGATAAGGAGGTGAACGATTATGTCACTCGTAAAATGGGACCCTTTCCGAGAAATGGAAAGGTCGACTCGCAGGCTGAACAGGCTTTTTGGCGATCCTCTGATCAGGTTCTTCGAGGAGGAAGATTATGCCATGTGGACACCTAGGATGGATGTCTATGAAGATGCAGATAGTCTGGTGATGAAAGCAGAAATGCCAGGAATTAACAAGGATGAAATAGAAATAAATGTTGATAATGGCATTCTCACCATATCCGGTGAGAAGAAGAGAGCAAAGGAAGTCGAAGAAAAGAATGCCTATCGCCTCGAACGGTGCTATGGCAAATTCAGCAGAAGTTTTTCTCTCCCCTCAAGCGTGGACACGAGCACAGTGAAGGCAAACTACAAGGATGGAGTTCTTGAGATCACTCTTCTCAAAACAGAGCAAGCCAAGCCAAAGAAAATCAGCATCAATTGAGCCGGAAACGGTGGGGGCATCGTAAAAGATGCCCCCTTTTCGTCTTTTTATAAGCTTGCCGCATGGCGCAAAGTAAAATATTATT
>JBFMGF010000015.1:13089-36966 GCA_040752675.1 Acidobacteriota bacterium | reverse complement strand
CAAGATTAAATTGGTCAGTCATCGCTCGTTTGGATTTAGAAAGCCTGAGTTCTTTATCACAGCTATTTATCATTGCTGTGCTGATCTGCCTGTAAATCTATGATCACTTTTTGGAGAGGAACCAAAATATCTTGATAAATTCGATTGGCGGAGCTCAGAAGCTATTGTTGAAAAATTCATTTTACTCCTGTATTTTTCCGGTGGGCCCGTCCGGATGCAGGTTTTCATCAGAATAATAAAAGGCGATGGGTAATTCTGCATCGGGGAAATACTTTCCCAAGAGCCATGAGAATCTTTCTTTGAACGCATTTTCCATTGAGAATCTCCCCGCTTTTTAATGAAAGTGGTGAAAAATTCCCCAAAGGCTTTTTGCAAAGACTTCTTTGCTCAGCTATTGCGAGAATCATATATTTGTGATATTTTTCTCTAACTTTTTATCCTCATTTTCGCGGATAGAGGATGCTTGGATATCAAATCGCTCTGAAGATGAAAAGTCTGCAATGAACATGCAAGATACCAGTTACCATGATGTAAAGCAATTCGCAACTCATTATAACAAATCTTTTTGCTGATAAGGCCAAAGAAAAGTCAAGCGTATATTGGATTAATTTAATCTAACCCCAATGTAAGGAGATAACTATGTCAAATTACGCCAAAGAACTGATGGCTCAAGTGAGAGCCAAAAATCCCAACGAACCAGAATTCTTGCAGGCGGTGCAGGAAGTAGTGGAATCTCTTGCCCTCGTCATCGAGAGGCACCCGGAGTACCGTCGTCATAAGATTATGGAGAGGATCATAGAGCCAGAACGGGTCATCATGTTCCGGGTTCCCTGGATGGATGATAATGGTGAGATCCATGTGAATCGGGGATACCGTATCGAGATGAGCAGTGCCATCGGACCTTACAAGGGAGGTCTCCGTTTCCATCCCTCGGTCAACTTGAGCATCTTGAAGTTCCTGGCTTTCGAACAGGTCTTTAAGAACAGCCTTACAACGCTCCCCATGGGCGGCGGAAAGGGTGGCTCGGATTTTGACCCCAAAGGGAAAAGCGACGGTGAGGTGATGCGGTTCTGCCAGAGCTTCATGAACGAACTGTTTCGCCATATCGGACCGGACACGGATGTCCCCGCCGGCGATATAGGTGTGGGCGGGAGAGAGATCGGCTATCTCTTCGGGCAGTATAAGAAGCTCAGAAACGAGTTCACGGGTGTCTTTACCGGCAAGGGGCTGAACTGGGGTGGCTCACTGATCCGTCCCGAGGCGACCGGCTATGGCGCCGTCTATTTTGCTGCAGAAATGCTGGCCGCAAGAAATCAGACTTTGGAAGGAAAGATCTGCTTGGTCTCCGGAAGCGGAAATGTAGCTCAATATACGGTTGAGAAGGTCAACCAACTCGGAGGAAAGGCCGTGACCTTATCTGACTCCCACGGGTACATCTACGATGAAGATGGAATCGACGCCAATAAACTGGAATTCGTCATGGAACTGAAGAACATCCGGCGCGGCAGGATCAAAGAATATGCGGACAAATTCAAGAGTGCCGTGTACACGCCTGTCAATCCCAAGCTCGAATACAACCCGCTATGGAACAACAAGGCACACTGCGCTTTCCCGAGCGCCACGCAGAATGAGATTAACGGCAAGGATGCCCAGAACCTCATCAAGAACGGCATCTACGTCGTCTCCGAAGGTGCCAATATGCCCACGACGATTGAAGGTGTGAATGTATTCCTGGAAGCAAAGATCCTGTATGGCCCCGGGAAAGCAGCCAACGCTGGCGGTGTGGCCACATCCGGTCTAGAAATGTCTCAGAATAGCATGAGACTGCAGTGGACCCGTGAAGAAGTAGACAATCGCCTCCATCAGATCATGAAAAGCATCCACAAGACCTGCGTGGATGTGGCCGAAAAGTATGGAACACCTGGCAACTATGTAAATGGCGCCAATATCGGTGGCTTCCTGAAGGTCGCCAACGCCATGATCGACCAGGGGCTCGTATAAGGCAGCATTTTTCTTTTTGCAAGCTAAAGCTTGAGTAGCCTCTTTTTAATGCTAAAATTTTATTTGTGAAATCATGAACATGGAATCCACGAACATGCCAGGTGGCGATATCAATCTTTTTAGAAAGCTCTCCCATCGCATTTTGGAGCTGGCAGATCGGGGGATCTTGAGGGTCGATTTCCTGAGTGAAGTAGCCAGAACCATGACCGATTTTTCCGGTGCCGATAGCGTTGAGATCTGGATCAGAGAGAATAACAAATGTTTCCGGTGTGAAGCCAGACAGGACTCCGAGCAAGTTTTCAACCTTGAGACGTTGATCATCGAGCCAAGGAAAGATAATGGAAAATTCGCATGTTTTCGGAGGGATTCAAAACTGGCTCAATTGCAGGAGGCGGTTCTCGAGGGTCGCATCGACTCCTCAGATAGGTCTTTTACTAGTGAGGGGAGTTTCTGGACGGGGAATATTGAAAACGAGTTCTTGCTTGCCTCAAGAGATATTGATGATGCGAGTAGCCAGAGAACATCCGCTGGAGAATTAGGGAAAGGTTGCCGGTCGCTGGCGGTCATTCCCATTATTCTGAACAAGGAAATCATCGGGCTCATTCAATTGAAGAGCGACAAGGAGAACCGTTTTACGGAAGAAGAAATAAAGTTCTACGAGGGGATCGCGCAGACCGTTGGGGTGGCATTGAACTACCGGCATGTCCATCTGGCGCTGCGAGAGCGTGTCAAGGAGCTGACGTGTCTGTATGGGATTGCTCAACTCGTTGAGCGGCCGGGCATCGGTCTTGAAGAGATTCTCCATGGAATCGTGGAGCTTCTTCCTCCAGCATGGTTATATCCGGAAATTGCCCAGGGGAGAATCGTGATCGATAGACATTCCTACATGACGGAAAATTTTCACGATGGACCGCACAGCTTGAAAGCAGACATCTTCGTGAGCGGGAAGCAAAGAGGCTTCATCGAAGTCGCTTACAGAGAAGACAGGCCGACCCTTGATGAAGGGCCGTTTTTAAAGGAGGAGAGAAGCCTAATCGATACAATTGCCAGGGAGGTGTCGTTGATCATCGATAGGAAACAGGTTGAAGAGGAAAAGCAGAAGCTTCAAAATCAGCTCATGCATGCCGAACGCCTGGCGACCATCGGGCAACTCGCTGCAGGTATCGCTCATGAACTGAACGAACCGTTAGGAAACATCCTGGGATTTGCCCAGCTTGCAAAGAAATCTTCCGGGCTTCCAGGTTCGGCCAAAAATGATCTCGACAAGATCATCATGGCCTCCCTGCATGCTAGAGAGGTTATCAAAAAGCTCATGCTTTTTGCCAGGCAGACTCCTCCTGAGAAAGTTCAGGTGAATCTGAACAGGATTGTGGAGGAGGGACTCTACTTCTTCGAATCCAGATGTGAGAAGGAAGGAATCGAACTGATCCTCGCTCTTTCGCCGGATATGCCAGACATCACCGCTGATCCTGCCCAGATTACCCAGGTCCTCGTCAACCTTGTGGTCAATGCCATTCAAGCAATGCCGAATGGAGGGAAGCTGATCATTCAGACATCAATATACAGAAATCAAGCCTTGCTTGTCATTGAGGATACGGGCCTCGGGATGGCTGAAGAGGTCAAGAGTCAGATATTCATCCCCTTCTTCACGACGAAAGGGATCGACAGGGGAACAGGATTGGGGCTTCCAGTAGTCCACGGCATCGTCACTTCACACGGTGGTTCAATAAACGTGGAAAGCGATGTGGGACGGGGGACAAGATTCACGATCCGGTTGCCCATTCAAAAGTTTACGATCGAACAGGAGGTGAAGGGAGATGAAACGATCCGATGATAAAGATTGCATTCTGGTTGTGGACGATGCTCCCACGACGCTGGAAGTTCTCCAGAGGAATCTGATATCGCAGGGGTATCGGGTTTTTACCGCTTTGAGCGTGCCGGAATGTATCGGTATCCTTCAATCTACGCCGATAGATCTTGTCATAACGGATTACAAGATGCCGGGTGCCAGCGGTCTCGATCTCATCAGGCATATCAGGGAAAATTTTAAGGATACCGAGGTAATGATGATCACAGGCTACGCTTCCGTTGAGGGAGCAGTAGAGGCCGTTAAAACGGGAGCGGAGGATTACCTGGCCAAGCCCTTTACTGATGAAGAACTTTTTACGGCTGTCCGCAAGGTGCTTGACAAGCTACACATGCGAAGGGCCGGCAGGATCCCGCTGCATAAAATGCCCAGGGCGCTCCACGGTTTCTTGGGCGAATCTGAACCGATCAAGAAAGTCTTCAATGCAATCGCCAGAGCTGCTTCTACGAATGCGACGGTGCTCATATCAGGAGAGAGCGGAACAGGAAAAGAGCTTGTTGCCAGGGCCATACATTACAGCAGCATGAGGGCTTCCGCTCCGTTCATTCCGGTGAACTGCGGAGGGATTCCTGAAGAGCTGCTGGAGAGCGAACTTTTTGGATATGTCAAGGGAGCATTTACGGGAGCCATTGAATCGAGAGCAGGTTTCTTTCAAACGGCAGAAGGGGGAACTATCTTCCTTGATGAGATCAGTGAAACTTCTCTATCCATGCAGGTCAAGCTTCTCAGGGTACTTCAGGAGAGGGAGGTCTGCATGCTCGGATCAAGCCATCCGCGCAAGGTGGATGTCAGAGTTCTGGCATCGACGAACAAGGACATCCTGAGTCTGGTAAAAAAGGGAACGTTTCGTGAGGATCTCTTCTTCAGACTCAATGTCATTGCCATAGAGATACCGCCTCTCCGCGAAAGAGGCAACGACATCTTGCTTTTGGCTAACTATTTTGCCTATAAGTATGCGAAAGAATCGGAAAAGGCCGCGCCGCAATTTTCCGATCAGGCCCTGCATGTCTTAAAAAATTATCACTGGCCCGGGAATGTCCGCGAGCTTGAGAATGTCATCCATCGCCTCGTCGTGATGACCGATGAACAGGTCATCGATGTTCCCGATCTTCCCACTCTGATGCGTTTCACGGGTCTGCGGGGGAGTGGTCTGGGAAGGACATTGCAGGAGGTGGAAGCGGAATACATCCAGAATGTCCTGGTGAGCGTCGATGGAAACAAGACGAAAGCGGCAGAGATCCTGGGGATAGATAGAAAAACGTTGAGAGAGAAACTGAAAAATATCTCCGGTAAAAATTGAAATCTTCAAGAGCCCGGAAAATCGGGTGCATTCTCACCACTGGTTCAAATCTCTCCATATAAATCCTGACATTGCTGTTTATCGATTTCAAGCACTCTTCAGAAGTCGCTCTGCTCGACGGTTCCTTTAGAAGTTCATATTCCGTTTATTTCCAGCACATTGATTGAACAACCCTTCAGGCTTTGCCGGTTTGGATATTCAAGTACAAATCTTCTTTTGCAGTCAGAATGCGATGGCATGTCGATTGCCATAAAGGGTTGTGAAAAGGAGAACAACCATGTCTGAAAAAATTAAAATCCGCAAGGTATGCCCAATATGCAGGAACAAGCCGGTATGCGAGCTTTTCAAGGAATATGGGAATCTGATCTTCATCTGCGAACAGTTTGAGCCCATGGAGAAAGTGGAAGCAGGTACTACTGAAAGAGCCCTTACGGCTCTGGAACAGATGCGGATCAGGGAAATTTGCGCAAGGAAAGAGCTGGAGATGCAGATGGGGTTGTGCAGCAATTGCGAAAACTTTTCGAGCTGCACATTCGTCAAGCCTGAGGGAGGCATCTGGCACTGCGAGGAATACCGTTGAAACTCTACTTGATACAACGTTCACCCTTTCCAAGAATCGAGGACTTTAAATATTATGATTCCAGAAATAATCGAAAAGATTGTAGACAAATATTATAGCGGCTGGGGTGGACTTATCTCTATCCTGGAAGAGATCCAGGCAAAATATGGGTACCTTCCTCAGGAGGCGTTGAAGATCGTGGCGGAGAAGATGGAGCGCCCCCTGATCGATATTTACGGAGTCGTGACTTTCTACAGATCATTCAGTTTGAAGCCTCGGGGAAAGCATCTGGTTTGCGTCTGTATGGGAACCGCCTGCCATGTCCGCCAGGCTCCGATCATCGCTAGTGAGTTCGAGCGTCAGCTTGGCGTCGCGGCCGGCAACACGACGGCCGATAAAGAGTTCGCCCTGGAAACAGTGAACTGCTTGGGAGCCTGCGCCCTCGGGCCGATCGTCGTAGTTGATGGTCATTATTTCTCGAAAGTGGACACCGGAAAGGTTAGGGGGATGCTCAAACAGGCACGCACAGGATTCGACAGGAGGGAAGTGAAGGGAGATCAAAGAATTTTTCCGGTCGAGGTCAGCTGTCCGAGATGCAACCACAGCCTGATGAATCCGGATCATCTCATTGATGGCCAGCCGTGCATCCATCTGACCACCGCTTTCGGCCTCCAGCACGGGTGGCTTCGACTCTCCTCCCTATACGGGAGCTATAACATCGAATCAGAGCACGATGTTCCCGTAGACACGGTCGTCAATTTCTTCTGTCCTCACTGTCATGCTGAACTGGCTACGACGATGAAATGCCCGGACTGTAGTGCGCCCATGGTGCCGATGCTCGTTCGAGGTGGAGGACTAGTCCAGATCTGTTCGAGACGCGGCTGCAAGGGGCACATGCTGGATCTGAAAGTAGAAAGTGTCTGAGGAACAGAAAGAAGGGACGGTCATGTTGAGACTAAATACTATCAACGATTTGAAGGAACTGCAGAACCGCATCGTTTCCAGTAAAGCTTCCACCATTCCAACCATCATCATCAATGCTGGAACTTGCGGACAGGCGAGCGGCGCCAATGACATTATCCGTGTAGCTAAGAAAGAACTGCTGGCAAAGGGGCTCACCGAGATCGTTCATCTCCGGATCACCGGCTGCCATGGTTTTTGCGAGATGGAGCCTTCCGTCCTCGTGGAGCCGGGAAGGATCTTCTATCCCAAAGTCGACATGAAGAACATGGTGCGCATCATCGAAGCCGTTGTGAGGGGCGATGTTCTGGAGGATTTGCTCTATGTTGACCTGAAGACGGGAAAGAAGATTGAGAAGCAGGATGATATGCCTTTCTTCAAGAAACAGGTCCGCACGATCATCGCCCGCAACGAGAAGCTTGACCCGATCCGCATCCTGAACTACATCGAGAACGGCGGCTATCTTGCCTTCGCCAAAGTGGTGGAGAAGAAAAACCCGGAATGGGTCATTGAAGAGGTAAAGGCTTCGGGGCTGCGCGGCCGAGGCGGTGCAGGCTTCCCCACGGGGTTGAAGTGGGAGATGCTGGCAAAGCAGGCGAACGGTCATGGCAGGTATCTCATCTGTAATGCCGATGAGGGAGATCCTGGTGCCTACATGGACCGCAGCGTCCTCGAAGGGAATCCCCACAGCATCATGGAGGGGATGATGATTGGTGCCTATGCCACAGGTGCATCGGAGGGGGTCGTCTACGTCCGGAATGAGTATCCTCTGGCGATCAAGCATCTGACGATTGCCTTGCGCCAGGCGCATGAACTCGGATTGCTCGGCGAGAATATTCTCGGCACCGGCTTTTCATTCGACATCAAGATGGTAAGGGGAGCCGGCGCCTTCGTTTGCGGCGAAGAAACCGCTCTGATCAGATCGGTCGAGGGTAAGCTGGGCGAACCGCGTCAGCGTCCTCCCTATCCAGTTCAGCGAGGCCTCAACGGGCGACCGACCGTCATCAACAACGTGGAGACCTGGGCGAACATTCCCATCATCATCCAGATGGGAGCAAAGGAGTTTGCCAAAGTCGGGACGAAAGAAAATTCCGGTACGAAGATCTTCAGTCTTGTAGGCAAGATCAAAAATACTGGTCTTGTGGAAGTCCCGATGGGAATCACCATCGGTGAGATCATCGATGATATCGGCGGCGGCCCGGTCGGCAGGAGAAAAATCAAAGCGGTGCAGACCGGGGGTCCTTCAGGAGGCTGTATCCCCTCAAACCGTTTCGATCTTCCCATCGATTACGATAGCCTGACGGAAGCCGGGTCCATCATGGGGTCGGGCGGGATGATCGTCATGGACGAGAACACCTGCATGGTGGATGTTGCCAGGTACTTCATGAACTTTCTGAAGGATGAATCCTGCGGCAAGTGCTTCACCTGCCGAAAGGGAACGCAGCGGATGTGGGAGATCCTGGACGACATCACGGCGGGGAAGGGAACGGTCGAACAACTGGAGCTTCTCGAGGAATTGGCGAATGTCGTGAAAGATACAACCATGTGCGGTCTCGGACAGACGGCACCAAACCCGGTCCTCTCCACCATTCGCTACTTCCGCGACGAATACGAGGAACATATCAAGAACCATCGATGCCCTGCTGGTGTCTGCAAGGAGCTCATCACCTACTTCATCAATGAGAACTGCAACGGTTGCATGGTCTGCCTAAGAGCCTGTCCGGAAGGGGCGATCACCGGTGATAAACAGAAACTCCACATCATCGACGTTGCCAAATGTATCAAGTGTGGTGCCTGCTTCAGCGTTTGCAAGTTCGACGCCGTGGAGACAGGTTAATGAGATTGAGGAAAGGAAGCAATAATGATAAAGCTGACAATAAATGGATTGCCTGTTACCGTCGAGGAAGGGACGACGGTCCTCGAAGCGGCGAAGTTCCTGGGGTTTCCCATCCCGACGCTCTGCTATATGGATGGGCTGACCCCTTACGGAGCCTGCCGGCTCTGCGTCGTCGAGATTGGAGAAGGACCAAGGGCAAGGATGGTATCTTCCTGTACTTATCCTGTGGAGGAAGGACTCAAGGTCAGGACGGCCTCTTCGCGAGTCCTCAAAGCGCGAAAGATGGTACTGGAGCTTCTGCTTGCCTCCTGCCCGCAGTCGAAGATTATTCAGGATCTCGCCTCGGCGCATGAAGTGCGGCAACAACGATTCCGGCAGGAACACGAAGATTGCATCCTCTGCGGGCTGTGTATCCGCATGTGCAGAGAGCAGATGATGGCAGGAGCCATCGGGTTCCGTGGAAGAGGGGAGCAGAGGAGTCTCGGGACACCCTTCGATGCAAAATCAGAAGTCTGCCGCCTATGCGGCGGATGCATGTACGTCTGCCCGGCCTGTCAGCTCCGGTGCACTTTCACAGACCCTGAAAGGGCCATCTGCGGCGGCTGTGCCAACCTGAGCCCGCCATGCGTCAACAAGCCGCAGTTCGACGATATGATGTGTTACATGGCACCGTGCGTTGCCTGTGAAATCAAGAAAGATTAGAGAAAGGAGCTAAACACCATGTCACTATCGAGAATAAATTCATCAGCCGCAACTCTCACCAAGAACCGAACGGAAGAGTCGATCACCCCCATTTCCGGGATGTGCGTGACATGTGTCGATGGCTGCATCGGCATGTGCGAGATCGGTAAATCTGCCTATCGGGGCCATGAAGTCATCTATCCGCAGCCGTTCGGAGTCATCACGACCGCTGCCGAAAAGGTCTATCCGGTCGATTACTCCCATTTCAACATCATGGGGACAGCGGTGGGGGCTTACGGCGTCGCCCCCGACCCAGACCGCGCTGTCTTTCCGGCTGTCAACCTGGAAGTCCACTTCGGGCATGACAACGGGGTCAAGTTCCGCCTGCCGTGGATCATTCCCGGCATCGGTTCCACCAATATCGCCAAGAATAACTGGGAAGGGTTGGCCATCGGTTCCGCTCTATCCGGGACAGGATTGACGATCGGCGAGAATGTCGTGGGGATGGACCCCCAGGCGACCATCAAGAATGGAAGAGTCGTCGATACCGTGGACCTGAAACGAAGGGTCAAGCTCTACACCGATTTCATGCGCGACGGTTACGGCGCCATCATCGTCCAGGCGAATGTCGAAGATACTAGGCTGGGTGTTCAGGAGTATGCCATCGAGAAACTTGGTGTTCAGATCGTCGAATTGAAATGGGGTCAGGGGGCGAAGGATATCGGCGGCGAGGTTAAGATCAACGATCTGAAGAAAGCTCAGATCCTCTACGAGCGTGGCTACATCGTCCTTCCCGACCCGACCGACCCGCACGTGATCGAGGCGTTCCAGCGTGGCGCCTTCAAAGAGTTCGAGAGACATTCCCGGATTGGCATGGTGACCGAAGAATCGTTCGCAAAGAGAGTGGAAGAATTGCGCAAAGCGGGAGCCAAGCACGTCTTCCTGAAGACCGGCGCCTACCGTCCCGCCGATATGGCCCGTGCCATTGCCTTCTCTTCCAGGTACAAGATTGACCTGCTCACCGTCGACGGCGCCGGGGGAGGCACCGGGATGAGCCCCTGGAGGATGATGAACGAGTGGGGCGTCCCACCGGTCGAACTCCACACCCTTACCTATCAATATGCAAAGCAGATCGCCGATAAGGGTGGATATGTTCCGGCGATCGCCTTTGCGGGTGGGTTTACCTTCGAAGACCAGATCTTCAAAGCCATCGCTCTCGGCGCTCCCTACGCGAAGCTGGTCGGCATGGCCCGCGCGCCGATCGCAGCTGCCATGGTTGGAAAGACAATCGGCATTGCCATCAACAACAACCAGCTCCCCGTTTACATTGAGCGCTTCGGCAATACCAAAGATGAAATCTTCGTGACGGCGAATCACCTCCGCCTGGAACTTGGCAATGAAGAGTTCGAGAAGATCCCGGCTGGTGCCCTCGGACTTTACACTTACTACGAGAGGTTGGCTCAGGGTCTGCGTCAGCTCATGTGCGGAAGCCGCAAGTTCGCCATGAAGTACATCACAAGAGATGACATCGCAGCCCTTACGCCGGAAGCGGCCAGGATCAGCGGTATCCCTTACGTAATGGATTCCGACAGGAAGGAAGTGGACCAGATCCTCAGAATGAAGAACGGCAAAAGGGCCGCCCTGAAGAGCGGCGCACTGAAAGCCGTGAAGAAAGACGTTCCCAAGCGGAGACGCTGACTTCTTTCCCTTTTTCTTTATGACAGAAGATGGAGGTTTGGCGAGGCGGACTCGATCGAGCCCTTCCTCTTTTGCGTCTTCGAAGTGGCTTTCAGATCTTCTGCCGTCGTGTATCTTTCTCCTATTTTTTCCTGTCTCCTTTCTCGTATCTCTGCCCATCTGTCCTTTTCCCTGAAATGCCAGTTCTGGCAGAAGAGACAATCAAAAGTGCAGGCTCTGTAAAAGAGGGCGAGATTCTTGAATCCGAATTCGGGACCCTCTGAATAAGAGTATTCTGGATAACCAGCATCGGAGCCACCGGGGCAGACCCGGTCTGCAACACAGTTGGTCGGAAGAGGATCATAATACCAGTCGAGTATCCCCTTTTGCGGAGTCCCACCGATGTGAAAGATCTTGCCGTTCCTGTTCTCCCTCAGCCCGCAGAACCCCGATTCGCCGGGGCTCATCTGACATTCGTTCACGCAGAAATGGCAGAGTACTCCCCCTTGGCTGCGCGGTACTCTTTCGGGTAGATAGAAGCCTCGCCGGGAGGATGCGTGAATCTCCTGCATGGTTTGCCTGCATTCAGAAAATCTTTCCCTGAGGCATCGACAGCAAAATGGCACCGATCTCGTAAAGACGAATTGTTCTGTTCCACAATACCTGCACTTCACCATACAAAAACAGCATTTCCGGGAATCAGCGCAGCAGGGAGATGAACTTCTGGGAATCTTCCAGCATGGTCATGTTGTTGAAGAAGATGTAGGATTCAGTCTTTTTCTGACAGAGGTCCAATAATTTCTTGAGATCTCTTTCCGAGTACTGGTAGCGATATCCTGTGACGCCATGAAGTCGGAAGTAGTTGAACTGACCCCAGACAGGCAGCCTCTTGAAGGGATCGACGACGTCGATGAGATCAAGCTCCTTGCAGATCTTTTCGATATCCTTATCCTCCCACCCTCCTCTTGGTTCCCACATAAATATCATCCCATCCCGCTTGACCGTCTTGAAGAATTTGAATATGTTTACCATGTTCTCGCGGGACGGTGAGAAACCTGGAGGCGTTTGGAAGAGGATGATTCTCGCCCCCAGGTTTAAGCCGAATGCCTGCGTCTCCTCCCAGGCTTCAAAGACGGCGTCGGTGGGCTTGAAGAAGCCGTAGTATTCCTTCCTGTTTTCATTGATAGGACGCTTCAGCTTCTTGTAAGTGGGACTTGTAGATTCATGGGTAATCAATTGCCAGGCTTTCATGGTAAATTCAAACTCTGGAGGTGCTTCCGATTTCCACTTAGGAGCAAGTTCCAGGGGAGGGATATGATAAAAGGTATGCTGGATCTCGACGACATTGAATTTCTTGAAGTAAGTCGAGCGAGCAACGGGAAAGCCGCAGCACCCAATTTTGATCCTTCTGGCAACCGATCCTCTTTCCATAGGAACTTATCCGGCTTATGATTTTACTCACAAGCATCCAATATTTCAATTGATTGTGTTAGTATAAATAGTCAGAAGCGCAATCAAAATCTGGATAGATGGTTGCATGGGAAATAATATCGCATTGTTATGAAACTCTCTTATTGCATCGCTCTGATCATCTATTTTCTTCTCCTGACAATCTGGATCTACCTGCGAAAAAGGAAGTACAGAGGTTATCAACTTGAAGCCCTTCTGCCACTCGAGCCCCTTCCCCTTGATCTTGGACTCAAAGACCATGTTAAGGCATTCATCTCATGGATCTTCCTCTTCATGAGAGTCTTTGCGGTGAAGCCCGGATTGTACGAGACTGGGCTTAATTCGAGGACAGGGGCATCCCAAAAGAGAGATGCTCATCTCACGAGCAGAACTCAATACCGGGAAAAAGAAACGATGGAAAGCCTCCCGCTTCTCGTGACGTGCAACAATTTCCTGAGTGTTTTCCTTCTGGTTCGCAGGGTGAGGCCCAGGAGGGTCAGGCTCTTGGTCGTGGATACCGATGGCATCAATGTCTGGTGCTCGGCAGGGAAGGGAAGGTTTTCCGCATCCGAGATCATCGATAAAGCTGGTCGTGCCGGTCTTCTGAAAGATGAGGGAAAAATGGCGGAAAGGGAGAAGATCAACATGATCCTTCCCAAGTTTTCCCTCTCAGGAGTTAATCTGGCCGAGCTCAAGAAAGCCGGGATCCAGCCCATCATCGGACCGCTCTACGCAAAAGATGTTCCCGGCTATCTGGATGAAGGGGAGATCGAAGATCGGATTCATGACTGTGTGCACTTCGGAATCCAGTCAAGCGCCTTCACCGCGCTTCCGACGGCCGTTCAATTCCTCCTCTATTTTCTCGGGGTCTATGTCGTTCTGCTCGGATTCGTCAAACCTCTTATCATCTGGATGGCGACGGCTATTGCTTTCCTGTATCCAATCTTCTTTCCCTATATTCCGGGGAGACAGTTTGCCGTCAAAGGGATTTACCTGGGAATCTTCAGCTCCCTGCTGGCAGCCATGGTTAGTTTTGCAAACGGGATGGGAGAGCCTTCCTCCCCTTCTCTCGTTTCTTTTCTATGGTTTTCGCGTCAGTCATCAGTCATGTCTCCGCAATCTTTGATACCTCTGGTGCTATTCCTCGTTGCGACTTCCATGTTCGTGGGATTGAGCTACACCGGAAACAGCGCTGTCAGCAACTATTCAAATGTCAGAAAAGAGATTGGGCGCTTCCTTCCGGTCATTGTCGTGCTCTATGTTCTTCTGGTGCCTGCCGCCATCCTCTTTTGAATATAATTATTGCGGGAAGAGTTCTGCTATAATATGAAGGTGATTAAAACATGATTTTCGTCAATCAGGACAAATGCACAGGTTGCGAGATCTGCACTTTCGTCTGTCCGCACCGTGTCATCGAGATGAACAGCCACAAAGCGTATCTGGCCAGTCTTGATCGATGCATCGAATGCGGTGCCTGCCAGCTCAACTGTCCTTTCAATGCCATTGCGGTTACGAAGGGAACGGCATGCCTCTATGCCATCGTCAGGGAGGACATCCTCAAGATCAGAGAAAAAGGATGCGGTTGCTGCTGATAAATACCCGGCAATGAATCCTCGATCACACTAATTGGTTTCAATCTTTTCCAGCCCCTTTTGGCGGCGTGTTACAGTCCAAGGTCGAGGCGGTTTCGGATGAAGCTGACGACATTGTCACGCGCCAGGAGTCCGACAAATTCTTCTCCATCAATGACGGCGAGCTGGTTGACCCCATCCTCAGTCATGGCATGGAGGACTTTCAGAAGGCTTTCATCCGGTTTCACACTCCTGATCTTCTCCAGTGGGATCATCGCATTGTGAACTTGCGCATGAGACCATTGTTCCTTTGGAATCTTCTTGATGCTGTGAATTGTAACTAACCCGAGAAGCCTCTTATCCTGTACTACCGGGAGACATCTTTTTCCCAGTCCGAGGATGTATTCTTCCACGACTCTCTCGATGGTCATGTCAGGGGAGAGTTGAGGACAATCGCGGGTCATCGCTTCTCTCACGATGTGGCCGATCAGCGTTTGTTGAGCCGTGACCTGTCTGTAGCTTGACAGGGCGGCGTTGTCCAAGAACCACCCGATGAAGGAGAACCACATGCCGTTGACCCAGTTTCCCTTGAAGAGCTGCCAGATCCCCAGAAAGATGAGAAGCATGGCGAACCCCTGACCCATAGCAGATGCCCAGCGCGTAGCTTTCACCAGGTTCCCTTTGATCCCCCATAGGATGGCGCGGAAGACGCGGCCGCCGTCCAGCGGGAAACCAGGGATCATGTTGAAGATGGCAAGCATGAGATTGATGGAGGCGAGGAACCCCCCGATGGCGCTCACCGGTTCGCTTAATTCTCTCATGATGAGCCATAGAATGCCGAACAGGATGGCAAGCAAGAAGCTGGACAGGGGTCCCACGAGAGCCATCAGGAATTCGTTGCCAGCAGATTTTGGCTCATCGGTGAGCTCGGAGACCCCGCCGAATATAAAGAGAACAATGTCGCGAACCGGCAGTTCCTGTTTCGTTGCCACGATGGAATGGGCAAGTTCATGAATTAGGACGGAAACGAAGAAGAGCAAGCTTGTTATGACTCCTGTCCAGAGATATCGAGTATTGTCCCAGCCAGGATAGTTCTGCGGGAAATAATTCCCGGCGAGGTGCCATGTGAAAAGAACGAAGACGATGAGCCAGCTTATGTGTATCCTGATGGGGATCCCCGCAATTTTTCCGATATAGAAGGAATTCTTAAACATCATCTACCACGAAAAGGCACCTTATTCTGCTGTTGATGTAAAATTCTATCTCACCATCTCTCTGAATTTCCAGATAGGCTATCTGAAGAAATCAAGGGTTCTTCTATCGGCGATCCACTTTCCATCGTCATCAGAGATAACCCTTTCCCAATTCCACTCCGCGAGCGTCTCCGCAACGAGTTTCCACACGACTCTTAACGTCATGGTGCTTATCTCTCGTCTTTCTTAGAATGGGTTTCTCCGAGAGGATCCAGTTCTACGAGCGTGGCTCCCCAGCTTCCCTCTTCGAGTCCGGCCAGCCGGAAGGAGACGACTCCGCGCATCCGTTCGAGGATGGAATGAACTGTTTGAAGCAAGGTTCCGGTCCCTTTCCCGTGGATGATGCGAACCTGCAGGATCCCCCGCTCCCGGCAAGCCTCCAGATAGTCGTGAATTAACTCCTTCACTTCCTCGGGCTGAAATGTGTGGAGATCCAACTCTCCTTCAATTGGAAGCTCAACAGGTTCCTGATCTTCCATATGGCCATCTCTTTGTTGTTATTAACTGCTTACACTTCACAACCTTGTACCAAAAACTTTGCAAATAATTTCACATAAAGAGATGAGAAAATCAATATGAAAGGAATTTTATTATCTGTCTTTAATTTCAGAAATTATAATATTATAAGGAAGTTTGAAACCTTCGAAACTTTGACCAGGAAATTGCAGAGCAGAAATTCACCGGAGCAGGGCTTTTGACGACCATTTGATAAAAATAATAATGCGAGGTATCCATCATGAATAAAAAAGGTGATCTACAGGCTATCTTTTCCCCCGGGTCGGTGGCGGTGATCGGCGCTTCCTCCCGCGAGGGAAGTGTTGGAAGAGCCATCTTTTCCAACATCCTGCTATCCGGGTACACCGGCATCGTCTATCCTGTAAACCCCAAGGCAAGAGGAGTCCTGGGTGTACGGGCTTACCATGCCGTGTGGGACATTCCAGGCGAGGTGGATCTCGCCATCATAATCACACCCAGCCAGGCCACGCCCCTGGTCCTCGAGGAATGCGGCGAGAAAGGAGTCAGGGGAGCCGTTATAATCACGGCAGGGTTTAAGGAGATCGGCGAGAAGGGATTCGAGCTTGAGAAGAAGGTCAAGGAGATCGCGAATAAATACGGCATCGCCGTGGTCGGTCCCAACTGCCTTGGCGTTATCAACACGGACCCCGATGTGAAGCTGAACGCTACTTTTGCGAGGGGGATGCCCAAGCAGGGGAACATCGCCTTCATATCACAGTCGGGAGCACTCGGCGTCGCGGCCCTGGAGTACGCTCATCTGGAAAACATCGGTCTATCGAAGTTCGTCTCCGTCGGCAACAAGGCCGATGTTACAGAGAATGATCTTTTGGCATCTCTTGCCAACGATCCACTGACAGATGTCATCCTGCTCTACGTGGAAGATCTGGCCGATCCGAGGATGTTCGTCTATCTCGCCAGGAACATCACAGGGGAAGGGAAGAAAGCAAAACCGATACTTGCCATCAAATCGGGTCGCACTGTTGAAGGGGCGAAGGCGGCATCCTCCCACACAGGAGCCCTGGCCTCCTCGGATGAGGCATATGATTCCTTCTTCTTCCAGTGCGGTGTCCTGAGGGTGGAGACGCTGGAGGATATCTTCGACTACGCAAAGGCGCTGGCAAATCAGCCGCTTCCCAAGGGGGAAAGGATTGCCATCGTCACTAATGCGGGTGGTCCCGGTATCATGGCGACAGATGCAAGCATCCGTCATGGGCTCAAGCTTGCCAACTTCGGAGAGGTGACAACGAAGAAGCTGAGAGAGGGGCTCCCCCCGACCGCCAATGTAAAGAATCCGGTCGATGTCATAGGAGACGCCGACCACGAACGGTACAAACTTGCCCTGGAAACGGTTCTAGCGGATAGCAATGTGGACGGGCTCATCGTTATTTCCACGCCCCAGATGATGACCAACCTCAAGGCGGTTGCCACGACGATCTCCGAGACGACGGCGAAGTACGACAAACCAGTTCTCGCATGCTTCATGGCGACGGAGGACATCTCGGAAACGGTTAAGATCTTTGACAATTCCAGGATCCCGCACTACCTCTTCCCGGAAGCAGCCGCGAGGGCCATGGCTGCCATGTCCCGATATGCCCACTGGTTGCACCGACAGAGGACGGAGGTGAAAATCTTCCGGGACATCGATCAGAAGACCGTTGAGGGGATTATAGCAAAAGCAAAGGGTGAGAAGAGGACCTTCCTTCCAGAACCGGAATCTCACGCTATCCTTAAGGCCTATGGTTTTCCAGTTTTGAAATCCAGATTAGTAAGATCGGTCCGGGAATGCGTGGATGCTGCAAAAGAACTTGGCTATCCCGTCGTCTTGAAGATCGTCTCCCCCGACATCATCCATAAGTTCGACTTCGGAGGTGTGAAGGTGGGGATAAAGAATGAAGAGAGCCTGAAGGAAGCGTATGATGAAATCATCTCCAACGTGAAGAGACACAAGCCTGACGCCAACATCTGGGGGATCTTCGTTCAGGAATTTGCTCTGGGCGGAAAGGAAACCATCATCGGCATGAACCGCGACCCGCATTTCGGTCCGCTCATCATGTTCGGTCTTGGTGGCGTCTATGTAGAGGTGCTGAAGGACGTCACATTCCGGCTCGCTCCCATCAGGGAACTCGGCTCCAGAAGGATGGTTGAAGAGATCCGTGGATACAAGATTCTTAAGGGTTTCCGCGGCGAAAAGCCGTCGGATATTGCCGCCATTGCGGAATGCATCCAGAGGCTCTCCCAGCTTTCCATCGACTTCAGCGATATCCGGGAGCTCGATATCAACCCCCTCATCGTCTATGAGGAAGGAAAGGGAGCCCGCGTCGTCGACGCACGCATCACAATCGAAGAATGATCTTCTCCAGAGTTTGATATCGCAATATATTTTTTAGAGACAGAGGCAGATGCATCTTGAATAGGCACCAGGATGTGGCGATTGGCTTTAATAGTGTGTAAAATATGATGTTCTAAAAACAGGAAAATCTCATGAAGCTGGAAATGCCATCATATTAGAAGAGATCAGCATGAATTATCTGGATGAACTGGAAAGCAAGAGCATCTACATTATCAGGGAAGCCTACAAGCAATTCCGGAACATTGCGATGCTATGGTCGATCGGGAAGGATTCCACGACGCTTCTATGGCTCGTGAGAAAAGCCTTCTACGACCAGATCCCTTTTCCAGTCATGCACATCGATACGGGCTATAAATTCAAGGAGATCTATGAGTTCAGAGATGACAGAGCCAGGGAATGGGGGTTGAGACTGCTCATTGCAAAGAACGATAGAGCCCTCGCCGAAGGGATGGGTCCGGACAAGAGCAAGCTAGACTGCTGCACCGCCCTGAAGACTGAAGCTCTCAAGATGGCGATCGCCAAGCATAAGTTCAGAGCGCTTCTCCTCGGTATCAGACGGGACGAGCACGGGATACGCGCGAAGGAGCGGGTCTTCTCACCGCGCGACCAGGAGTTCAAGTGGGATTACAAGAATCAACCGCCGGAGCTGTGGGACCAGTACAAGTCCAAACAGTCCGATGAAGACCATATCCGTGTTCATCCGATGCTTCACTGGACGGAGCTCGACATCTGGGAATACGTTAAGCGCGAAGGGATACCGATCGTGAATCTCTACTTCGCCAAGAACGGGAAGAGATTCCGCTCGATCGGTTGCGAGACCTGCTGTAATCCGGTATCTTCTGATGCCGACACGATCGATAAAATCGTTGAAGAGTTGAGAACAACCACGATGGCAGAACGTTCCGGAAGGTCACAGGATAAAGAATCGGCTTACATCATGCAGAAGTTGAGAAGCCTTGGGTACATGTGAGGTGAGAGGTGGAAGAACATCTTAAGTTCGTCATCGTCGGCCACGTCGATCATGGTAAATCAACGTTGATCGGGAGGCTCTTCTACGATACAGGCTGCCTCCCGAAGGAGAAGATAGAGGAAGTCCGGAAGATATGCGAAGAACTCGGGAGGGACATGGAGTTCGGCTTCGTCATGGATCACCTCGAAGAAGAACGCTCTCAGGGAATCACCATCGATACTGCGCAGACCTTCTTCAAGACGCCGAAGAGACGCTACGTTATCATCGATGCCCCCGGCCACAAAGAGTTTATCAAGAACATGATAACCGGTGCTTCGCAGGCGGAAGCCGCCATCCTCATCGTCGATGCGAACGAGGGGGTCCGGGAACAGACAAAGAGGCATGCGTATATCCTCAGCATGCTCGGTCTCGAACAGGTAATCGTCGTCATCAACAAGATGGATCTGGTTGGCTATGCAGAGGGGCGGTTCAACGAGGTAAAGAAGGACCTGCTTGTCTTCCTTTCCTCCATCGGTATTTCCCCGACCTACATAATCCCGATCTCGGCGAGGGATGGAGACAACGTGGCCCTTAAGTCCGGCAGGATGTCCTGGTACCAGGGTCCGACCGTTCTGGAAGCGCTCGACACTTTCAAAGTAAAGGAGGCGGCGGTAGAGAAGCCCCTCCGGTTCCCGATCCAGGATGTCTATAAAGTAAGAGACAAAAGAATCCTCGTCGGGAGGATTGAAGCGGGAAAGATCCGCAAAGGTGATGAGATAGTCTTCCTTCCGCAGGAGACGAAGACCAAGGTCAACTCAATCGAGATGCTCTGGAAGGATCGGACGGAGGCAGAGGCTGGAGAGAGCATCGGCATCACGCTGTGCGATCAGCTCTTCATCGAGAGAGGCGCTGTTTCCTGCTCGATGGACAACAGGCCTGTCATAACGAACAGGATCAGGGCCAATGTCTTCTGGATGTCCAAACGTCCCTTTATAGTCGGCGAGAATCTTCACTTTCGCGTGGCGACCCAGGAAGTTCCTATCACAATTGAAGTAGAGAAGAAGATAGATTCATCGACGCTCGAGACCATCTCAGATAATCCCGATTCCGTTATGGAGACGGAAGTGGCGCAGATGCTGATCAGCTCGAAGGATCCAATCGTCGTTGAGAACTTCAATAACATTCAGGAGCTGGGGCGTTTTGTCTTGGTTCGTGATCTTGACGTGGTTGCTGGCGGAATCATCACCCACACTGATAACGTCTGATACTCTTGCTGATGATGCCGTGCAAAATGCATGACCAATCATGGTTAATATCCAGGGCATCCTGTCCAGGATAATTTCAAGCCGGATGTCTGATCTGTGAATATGGGAGAAAATGGGCGGTAATGGAAGCAGGAAAAATCGAGTCTGTGTCATAGGGCTGGACGGCGTTCCGCACGGACTCTTGCTGGATCTTGCGCAGAAACGGATCATGCCAGCCATGATGAGGCTCATCGCCTCCGGCCATCTCCACAAAATGAAGGCGAGTCTTCCCGAGATCTCCTCGGTGAGCTGGACTGACTTCATGACGGGGAGCAATCCTGGCACGCACGGAATTTTCGGCTTCACAGACCTGTGGGACAGGTCCTACGACCTTCGTTTTCCCAATTTTCTGAGCTTGAAGAAGGAGACCTTTTGGGACTTTCTGGGACAGAAGGGTAAGAGGTGCATCATCATCAACCAGCCTTCGACATATCCCGCCCGAAAGATCAACGGCGCTCTCGTCTCCGGCTTCGTTGCCATCGATCCCAACAAGGCAATCTTTCCGCTCAGCCACAAAGCGGCTCTCGACAGGATGGGTTATCAGATAGACATCGATACCTCAAAGGCAAGGCTGGATCACGAGTTTCTCTGGAGAGAGCTGGATAAAACGTTGATCGGCAGTCAGAAAGCGTTCCAGTACTTCTGGGAACAGGAGTGGGACTATTTTGAATTCGTACTCACTGGAACGGACAGGCTCCACCATTATCTCTGGAGCGCGTACGAGGATGAGAGCCATCCTTATCATAAGAACTTCCTCGATTATTATCACAGGGTCGATCAACTGATTGATGAGATCGTGACCTCGTTCCAGAAACTGACCGGCGAAGAAGAGAGGCTCTATCTACTGTCCGACCACGGGTTCACCGGGATCGAACAGGAAGTCTATCTCAACACCTGGCTGGAGCAGAACGGCTTCCTGAAGTTCAGCTCGCCTTCCGCTGAAAAGCTCTCGGAGATCTCTTCCGAGAGCAAGGTCTTCGCCCTCGATCCCAATAGAATCTATCTTAACCTGAAGGGAAAGTTCCCGAAAGGGACGGTCGATAAAGCGGATGTAAAATATCTCAAGCAAGAGATCGCTATGGGTGTTGCAGAGCTTGGATTCAGCGGGAAGAAAGTCATCAGGAAGGTCTTCGACGCCGAAGAAATATACTCCGGCCCGCTCGTTACAAAGGGTCCCGATCTCATCGCCCTTGGCGAAAACGGTTTCGACATGAAGGGAGCCATCCGGAAAAAGGAGATCTTCATCCGGACTGACCTGCAGGGGATGCATACATGGGACGATGCCTTCTTCTGGGCGAGGCGGGATCATGGAAAGGATCTTTCCATATCGAATCTGGCGAACATCATCATGGAGAGTTTCTAATATTGCCGCCAAGACGCTTTAAAAAATTCACTCTCATCGCAGGGCTGTTCCTTTTCATTTCACTTCCCGCGCAAGCCTATATCGGGCCGGGGGCAGGCTTCGCCTTCCTCACCTCTTTTTTCATAATCTTCCTGGTCTTCCTCCTTGCCATCTTATCCCTTCTCGCGTGGCCCTTCCGGTTTATCTTTCGGCTGCTTAGAGGAAGGAGGGTTTTTGGAAAGAGCAGTATTAACAGACTTGTCATCATCGGTCTCGATGGGATGGAGCCTTCGCTTGCAGAGAAGTACATGACGCAGGGGAAGCTCCCGAACCTCTTGAAGTTGAAAGAGAACGGTTCCTATGCACGGCTCCAGACGACGACGCCGGCCATCTCTCCAGTTGCATGGTCATCCTTTATGACCGGCTCCAACCCCTCCAAGCACAACATCTTCGATTTCCTGAGCCGCGATCCGAGAACCTACCTTCCGGACCTATCGTCGGCACGCATCGGAAAACCTAAAAGGGTTCTTTCCCTGGGGAAATACAGCATCCCGCTCTCGAAGCCGGAGATCAGAGGGATGCGCAAGAGCATACCATTCTGGAAAATTCTCGGCGACAGGGGAATCCATTCCACGATCCTGCGTGTGCCGATAACATTCCCGCCTGAAAAATTTAAGGGGCATCTTCTCTCAGGGATGTGCGCCCCGGATTTGAAGGGGAGCCAGGGGACGTTCTCCTTCTACACGTCAGATCAGGAACGTCTAAAAGAGAAAGAGGGTGGACTCAACATTCCGGTCACGGTAAACGGGAATACGATTGAGACGTACATATCGGGGCCGGAGAACACGATGCTCAAAGATGCTGCGGAGATACGTCTTCCTCTGAAGATAACCCTGGATAAAGAAAAAGAAGAAGCCATCATAGAAGTATCGGGCCAGAAGTTCAGGGTGAAAAAGAATCTCTTCTCTGACTGGATCAGAATCACGTTCCGTCCCGGGCTTGGAATCAAGGTTAGCTCGATTTGCCGCTTCTTCGTCTCGCGGATAGAGCCCTGCTTCGAGATGTACCTGACGCCCCTTAACATCGATCCCGGGAAGCCAGCGCTTCCCATCTCCCATCCTTTCTATTATTCCGTCTATCTCTCCAAGCTGCTCGGGAGCTTCATCACACTCGGGGAAGCCAACGATACCTGGGCTCTGAACGAAGGAGTTTTGAGCGAGGAGGCCTTCCTTGACCTGACCTACTCCAACCACAAGGAATGGGAGGAGATGCTCTTCAACGCGCTCGACAAGATTAAGAAGGGGCTTATAACCTGTGTATTCGAGACGACGGACAGCATCCAGCACATGTTCTTCCGCTATCTCGACGAGAGACATCCCGCCCTCAGGAAGACTCAGAGCAGAATGAGTGGCAGAGTCATCGAGGAGCTCTATCAGAAGATGGACGAGATGGTGGGGAAGGTCATGGACAGACTCGATGACAGGAGCGTGCTCATCATCATGTCCGATCATGGATTCAAGTCCTTCCGAAGGGGAGTCAACCTGAACTCCTGGCTATACCGCAGTGGCTACCTTTCTCTGAAAGATGGAAAGAGGGAAAGTGGAGAGTGGTTCAAGGATGTTGACTGGGAAAGGACGAAAGCTTACGCTCTTGGACTGGGCGGCCTCTACATCAATAAGAAAGGGAGGGAGGCGAAAGGCATCGTCCATCCCGGAGAAGAAACGGCTGCTCTCAAAAGAGATCTCATTCAGAAACTGAGCGGACTCAAGGATTCCGAAGGAGGCGCGGTGGCGATCAATCAGCTCTTCGATCGCGATGCTCTTTACTCCGGTCCATACAGGGAAAACGCTCCCGATCTGATCATCGGCTACGGCGACGGGTACAGAGCTTCATGGGATTCCGTGAAGGGAAAGGTTAACGACACTGTCATAGAAGACAATGATAAGGCCTGGAGCGGCGACCACTGCATTGATCCAAGGATCGTTCCAGGGGTCTTCTTCTGTAACAAGAGGATAAAGAGTGCGAATCCCTCCATCATGGATATCGCTCCAACCGCGCTCGAACTTTTCGGGCTGCCGATCCCCGTACACATGGACGGCCGTCCGCTCATCGATATGCAAGGTTTGCAGATAGCTCCTTCAGACGCGAAGGAATCAGAGGGAAAGAAGGTAGGGAAGGAAAGCGGGAAGCGGAGAAAAAGGGAAAATTAGAGAGGAAGCCGGAAAAAAAGAAGAAAAGATGATGGAAGAAAAGAGATATGA
>JBFMGF010000015.1:0-13079 GCA_040752675.1 Acidobacteriota bacterium | reverse complement strand
TGAGAAAAAAGAGGGGGGAAAAGAGTTAATAAGAGAGATATAAGGATGAAGGAGCTGGATAGAAGGGAATTCATAAAACTGGGACTGGCAACCGGCTCACTGGCCGTCATCGGCGACGGCGGAGAGATCGTCGCGAAAGTCCTGGGCAAGAGGGAGAGCTCCGTCAAGGTCATCGTCCTCGGCTTCGATGGTATGGACCCTTTAATCGTAGGGACGTTGATGGAGCAGGGTAGGCTTCCCCACTTCCAGAAACTCCGGAGCGAGGGAGGATACAGGCCGCTCCGGACGAGCATCCCTCCTCAGAGTCCGGTGGCATGGTCGAACTTCATCACAGGGACGAACCCGGGCGGTCACGCGATCTACGACTTCATCCATCGAAATCCCGACAATTATTTCCCCTATCTTTCCACGTCTCGCACGGAAGGGGCCAGCAAGACGATAAAAATTGGAAACTATGTTCTTCCCATATCGGGAGGCAAGGTGGAACTCCTGCGCAAGGGAAGGGCGTTCTGGCAGATCCTGGAAGATCATGACATTCCCGCTACCATCTTCAAGATTCCATCCAACTTCCCCCCCGCGGAGACTAAGCAGAGGACGATCTCAGGGATGGGAACGCCGGACATTGTGGGAAGCTACGGCATCTTCAACTTCTACACGACCGAGCCGACAGAGATGAAGCCGGACATCGGCGGCGGGAAGATCCATCTCGTTCGCGTCTATAACAACAAGGTCGAGGCGCAACTCCCCGGTCCAAAGAACAGCTTTAAAAAGGACAACCCCACATCGGGGATAAAGTTCACCGTTTACATCGATCCCTGGAATCCGGTTGCGAAAGTGGCCATTCAGGACCACGAGTTCATTCTCAGGGAAAAAGAGTGGAGTGCATGGAAACGGATCTCATTCAAGATGATTCCCACTCAGAGTGTAAGCGGCATATGCAAATTCTACCTCAAGGAGGCTCATCCCCGGTTCAAGCTTTACATCTCTGCTGTAAACATCGATCCGGCTGCTCCAGCCCTTCCAATCTCCACACCGGAAAGTTATGCGGAAGAACTGGAAAAGAAGTTCGGCCCTTTTTACACAAAGGGTCTCCCTGCCGATACGAACGCCCTGGATCATGGAGTCTTGGACGATGAGGAGTTTCTGCAACAGGATCAGGAAGTCCACGAAGAGAGCCTGAAGATGTACGACTATGAGTTGAACAGGTTTGAGTCCGGTCTTCTCTTCTATTACATATCGAGCACGGATCAGCGCCAGCACATGTTCTGGAGGTTGATCGACAAGCAGCATCCAGCGCATGACCCGATCCTGGCGGTAAAGCATGGTAGCGCCATCGAAGACATCTATGTGGAAATGGATAAGATTCTGGCAAAGACGATTGAAAAAGTGGACAAGGATACGGTAATCATGGTCATGTCGGACCATGGCTTCGCATCCTACCGCCGCTCCTTCAATCTGAACACCTGGCTCAAAGAGAATGCCTACATGAAGCTCATAGATTCGCGGAGGCAGGAGGATTTCGAGTTCTTCCTGAACACCGACTGGTTGAGAACGAGAGCATACGCCCTAGGGTTGAACGGGCTTTACATCAACCTTAAGGGAAGAGAGGGGAAAGGAGTCGTCGAGCAGTCAGAGAAAGAGAATCTGGTCCGTGAGATTGCTCGAAAGTTAGAGCAGGTCGTGGATCCGCTGACCGGCGATAAAGTCATTAACAGAGCTTATGTTGCCACAGACGTCTATCAGGGTCCTTACGTGAATGAAGCCCCGGACATCGTCGTCGGATACAACCGCGGTTACCGCTGTTCCTGGGCCACTCCTCTCGGAAGGTTGCCGAAGCCGCTCCTGGAGGATAATCTGGAGAAATGGAGCGGGGATCACTGCATGGACCCCGAACTGATCCCGGGGGTCATCTTCTCCAATCGCAGGATCGCGATGGAATCTCCATCGCTCTATGACCTGACGGCCACGATCCTCCATCTCTTCGGCATTGAGAAACCGAAGGAGATGATTGGCCGGAACATATTTTGAGCATTGTGCCATGATGGGAACAATATGTGAGGAGAAATGTTATGGGAGCAACAAAGGTAAAGCTCGATTCAGACCTGGTGGAAAAAGTCAGGAGATATGCCGAGATGTCAGGGTACGCTTCTATGGAGGAGTTCATCACCCATTGCCTGGAAAAGGAGATGGCAAAACTGGAAGAGGCGGATTCCGAAGAAGAGATCAAGAAGAAACTCAAAGGCCTCGGCTACATCTCCTGAATGAATTCTGGCAGGCAATGTCAAGCATCGGCATTCCTCAAGGTCTATAACTACGTGAAGATTCGAGTCGGTGGTCTGAGGTCGTCATAATGGCAATTGTTAATTCCATATTGGGAGCAATCTTCAGCCTGTTCTTCTTCCTGTTCCAGGGCTTCGATCCCTGGATCGGAATGATTGTTGTGTCTCTCATTACCGCCCTCTTCATGCTCTTCATATATCGTTTCACCTCCAATCAAGAAGGGATCAGAAAGGTCAAGGATAAGATCAAGGCACACCTCCTCGAGCTGCGCCTCTTCAAGGATGACATGGTGACTACCTTCAGAGCGCAGGGGAATATCCTTAAATACAACCTGAGATACATAGGTTACTCCGCAAGACCGATGCTCGTGATGATCATTCCGCTGATCCTCTTCCTTATCCAGCTCAATCTATGGTTCGGGTATCAGGCGCTGGCTCCCGGACAATCTGCGCTATTGAAGGTAAAACTCGACGAAAGTTACAACCCCATGGAAATTGATGTCGCAGTCGAGCCGCCATCGGGCCTTGTCCTTGAGACCCCTCCACTTCGCATTGAAGAGGAAAAGGAGATTGACTGGCGCATCCGCGCGGAAAAGAGCGGTCTTTACGACCTCGGCTTCAAGATAGCCGGGGAGAAGATCACAAAGAAGGTGACTGTCGGCGGCAGGCCGCTTGCCAGGATTTCACCGGCAAGGGTGCAGAGAGGTTTCCTGGATGAACTCTTTAATCCCGGGGAATCTCCCATCCCGAAAAATTCGCCGGTGGCTATGATAGAGATCGTCTATCCTGCCGGGAGCATGAACCTCTTCGGATGGCCCATCTACTGGCCCATTGTTTATTTCATCCTGTCCATCATCCTGGGCTTTGCTCTTAAAGGTTTCTTCCGCATAGAAATCTAACTTTTATGACAAATTGGTCAGGTGTCGTATTCCTGGGATTATCCTTCTTTCCAGCAGTGAGGGTCTTCGGCAAGGTAATCGCCTGTGAGTGCGAATGTCATGGCCCTGCAGCCGATGCAATCCGGGATCTCACAGACCCCGCAGACTCCTTTTAGATTCTCCCTCTTTCGGATCTCATTGAGGACTTCAGAGCTATCCCAGATCTTATACAGAGGCTCGTGAAGCATGTTACCGATGGGCAGATTGAACCGGCGGCAGGGAAGCACCGTTCCATCCGGCAGGAGAGCCATTCCATCCCGCGCCACGATGCATTCAGCGCCATACAGGTGAGGCCTTCGCATGGCGCTCTCCGCCTCTGCAATGAATTCTATCTTGATGGCGCGGTACTTCACCATCTCTTCAGGATCGTACGTAAGATCGCACATCAGGCAGATCTTCTCGTATAGATCATTGAGTTCATATCCAGAGACAACACAATCGGTGATCTTCTTTCCCTGCCCGAGGGGGATGAAGCGTTCAACGATGAGACCATCCACTCCTAGAGAAAGCGAAAGCTCAAACATGGCTGGTGCCTCGTGGAGATTTTGCTTCATCAAGGTGAACATAATGGTCACGGGAATGGCGGCTTCCGCGAGGCTTCTGATATTCCTGACGGTCTTCTTAAATGTTCCGTTTCCGCGGATGAGGTCGTTCGTTGCAGCCGTTGCGCCATCAAGGGAGACAAAGACGTTTCTCAGTTTTTGGAAGCGGCGCAATTCTTCGGGAGCGTGCCCGCTCTTTGATGCATTCAATCCTGTTGAGTCTCGGCCGAACATGGTGCCGTTAGTGATGATTCCCGTTTCCGAGACGAAATCAGCCGCATCGAGGATCTCCAATAAGGCCCAGATCTCCTTTTTGAGCAGGGGCTCGCCGCCGGTCAAGGCAACCTTGAGTTTGCAATCCCATCGGTCCATCGCCTCTTTAAAACCGGTGCAGATCTTCTTGAGTCCGTTCATGTCTAGCTCCCCGCCGCTTGTGAAGCTATCCTGATAGCAATCAATGCACCTCAGATTGCAATGGTCGGTGATGTGCCACTGAATGTAGAAATCCTTTGTTGTCGAACTGGCTCGCATTTCAGACTGCCATCGTGCGGGTGAATTCTGTGCCGATCCTTCCATTCTTGCAGTGCGGAGTCATCATAAATGCCGCGGAGTGTTTTGCCTGGACCGCGAGAGCCTGAGAGAGCACAACGCCACAGGAACTCTGTATTGCTTCTGCTATCGCCTTCCTTGCGGCTTCCGCAACAGGCGTGTCCGGAGCGGGCAATCCCCTGATCTCTTTCGCCACATTTTTCAACGCTTTCTCATTCACCTTTCTCTTTAAAAGACCATGCTTGCCACCCGTCACGATCTTCCAGATCGTCTGCAGGCACTTCTCCATCGGACCCGCATAGTCGATCAGCCAGCCAACAGCCTCCTTGGCCGGGACAGCTCCTCCTGTAAGCAGCAGATGGATGAGTTTTATCCAGTTCTTCGAATCGGTCTTCCTGAAAGGCCAGTGACATCCTTCCATTCCTGGAACGACGGGTAGAGTGACTTCGGGCATGCCGAGCTGTGCATCGTCGACCGCAACCTGGTAGTGACAGTGCATAAGAAGCTCCAGCATCCCTCCCAGGCAGCGCTTCCCGTTGACAAACCCGACGGAAAGTTGGAATTCATCGTTCAATCTTCGGGCAGTCTTCGACCAGTTAGTGGCGATCCGAACTCCTTCTTCAATCTTATCGAGAGCAGGGAAAAATTCGCTCGTATCGGCGCCGATCATCTGCGTTGAAAGATGAAAGTCTCCCGTCACAATCACGCGGTCGATTTTTTCCTTCTTCAGCCAGTTGATGGCACGATTCAATTCAGCATCAACATCGCTGTTGTAACTCTCGCGGCTGATGGTGATGACTCCAACCTTTCCGTCATGCTCGGCGTTGACGTAAAGCTGTTGCCACTCCGCTCCATCCATTCGCTGGAAAGTTTCTGGATACCAGGCAGCCTTCGCCGCTTCTGGATGAAGCCTGTGATAGGCGCTTACTCTCTTGATTGTTGCGTCGGTGCCGTATTTACGAGTGAATGCCAGGATACCATTGCGGAACTGGGCACAGAGCTCTCCGATTGCATTGAGATGTGAGAGATGGGCACGCTTCTCGTGGAGCATGAGACTCGTCATCTGGAAGACGGGCCCGAGGATCCAGCTCAGGAACTCTTCCTCGTCGTCCATCTTCCAGTCCACGAGAGGACGGAAGTGGTCCGGCGGATACCAGTTCTGCCCGCTGTCCTTGTATTCCTCCAGTTCCGGCGTCGGAGTAAAGAGCTCTCCGTACTTCTTGCTCAGATGGAAGAGACAGGACCAGGTCAGGAAGTTCGCTCCCTTCGCGCCGATCGCGTCGTGAGCGCGGAAGGGGTTGGGACCGATTAGTTTTCGGACATATTTATCGACCTTCCAGAAGGGCATGTTGCTGACCCGGTGATATCGCAGCGAGGCGAGCATGAGGCCGCAGAACAGGACATCGAGGACGAACGACCAGTAGTCGCTGACCGGGACAGGGATCAATCCCAGCGCCCAGAAGAGCTGTGTGATGGGCGATGGCTTCTCTTCGACAATCTCCCAGATCTTGTTGATCTCATGAGGGAAGGAAGGATGTGCGATCCCGACCCCGAGTTCGGAGCTCGGGAAACCAGAGGTTACCGACCGGATCTCTATCTTAGGGAATGATTCGCGGAAGATCTTGTAGTGTGCCTTCTTTATCTCGAGGATCTCCGGGATCGCCTCAAGAAGGAAAGCAGGTTTCAGATCTTTGAGTTCGGGAGGAAGATGCTTCCCGTCGTAGTTCAGGCGGATTATGTTCGCCATGATTCTGTTTGCCCCTTCCGGTCCGAAGGCTCTCATGAGTCCTGGATACTGTTTGCCGATCCCATCCGGTGCATTGGGAAAGTCGAGTCCGACGATCACCACGCCGAAGGGTTGCAATCGTGAGCCGAGCTGCATCGTCTTTCCGGCTCCGACAATTCCGTTTGCCCCGGAGATGACCATGCAGCTTCGATTTTTAGCAGAGCCGAATATCTTTTCGACGAGGTCTTCCGCACGGGTGGGTAACTGTCCCTTCTGGAAAATATCGAGGACAGAACCGAGTCCGAGCGTCTGGAGGGTTGGTTGTCTCATTGACTTCATCATCTCCGCTTACCTCCTTCCCTTCTTTGATTCCGTGACTTTGAAGATGGCCGCTATGCCGACGTCGCCGGCTGCGCAGCCGAAGACGATCACATAACCACCGCCCATGGAGACCGCTTCCTCCAGGGCTTCAATGATGATCCTGGTAAGTGTTGGTCCCTGGGGATGGCCCCAGACGAGCGAGCATCCGGTCCTGTTCATCCTGTGCCAGTCGTAATTCAGTTGCTTGCAGAAGACTGCGTCGTTGACGGCAAAGGGGTTGTGGTTTTTGACAACAGCCATATCCCCCATCGTCAGTCCGCACTGCTTCAGCAGTTTCTGAACGGTCATTCCGGGCGCTTCTGGCATGTGGCTCGGAAGGGTCCTCACCTCTGCCTTCCCGATGAACTGGATGTCTATCTCGGGGTGCTGGCTCAATTCATGAGACTTCTCCTTTGTGGTAACGAGCATGCAGGCCATGCCGTCGGAGGCGTGTGTCTGAGTGCCAGCGGTCACGCAGGTATCCAGCTCGCGCATCTCGCGCAGTCCGCTGAGCGTCAACTGCCGGATCCCGAGGTCCGCGTCGATGCGCCCGAGGAATCGGCCCTGCACGTTCAGCACATCCAGAGGAACGAGGACGCGATTAAGGATGCCGGAGGCCATGCTCTCGAAATACTGCTGGTAACGATGGAAAGCGATCTCATCCACCTCTTTCCGATCCAGCTTGTATTTACGTGCCGCGATGCCCGCTGTGGTGATCATGGAATTCCCCGTGGCTGGATCGAATCCGAAATTATCCCAGACGTCGCTGATGGGGATCGTTCTCTGGTATGCCCTGCGTTCGGGAAAGACACCGACAGGGGAATCACTGGTGCGATCAAACGTAAGTACGCCGACGACCTCATGAGCACCGCTCTCGACTTCCGCGCCTGCCAGTACAACAGCCTGCAGTCCAGTCGCGCAGGCCTGTTCCATGTGATAACCCGGAATTCGGCGTCCCAGGCAGCTTGCCACAAGTGGCGCATTCCAGAACTTCCAGTGCCAGGGGATGGTCGATCCTATGATTAGATAATCGAGCTCGCTTTTTGGAACTTTTTTCAATCCCAGGATCCGGTTCATCGATTCACCGGCAAACTGGCCTATGTTGACCTCGGCAAGAGAGGACATCTGCCAGGCGGGAAAGTAGCTGCTCCCCCAGGTACCATAGGGGATTCTGGCTTTCGGAAACATACGAGCATCATCCTCCATTTCTGCCTCCTTCCATACAAATCATTTGAATTATTGATGATAGTGAATTTCTTCACCAGCAATAGTTATTTAGAATACCAAAACCTCATCCTCTATGCAACAAGCAATGAAACTTTGTCAATGCATATGAATATGTCTGGTTTTGTTCCACATGAAAATGTCCGGTTTTCCATCTGGCGACAACTCATCTCCAAGCATAAGATAGAGTTGGATATTTCTTCCAGGGATGGCGAGGAAGAGTATATGAGATGCCTAATAGTTGCTGGTATTACGTGCGAGACGTTCGAGTTCGGCGTGGCGGAAACAGCTGATGAGGTGATCATTCACAAGTCCGGCGGCCTGCATGAAAGCATAGCAAATAGTGCTGCCGATGAAGGAAAAGCCCCGCCGCTTCAGATCCTTGCTCAGGGCATCCGACAGTAGAGTATTGGCTGGGATCTGTCGGAGAGTTTTCCATCGATTGATCCTTGGCTTTCCATCCACAAATGCCCACAGATAATCATCGAAGGAACCGAACTCTTCCTGGATCTGGAGAAAGGCTCTCGCATTTCTTACAGTGGCTTCTATCTTGAGACGGTTTCTGATGATCCTGATGTCCTGAAGAAGCCTGGCGATCTTCGTGTTGTTGAACCGTGCTACCCTGGCTGGATCGAACCCTGCAAAGCTATTGCGAAATGAGTCCCGCTTGTGCAGGATGGTCTTCCAGTTTAAGCCCGCTTGAAACGTATCCAGGACCATGAACTCGAAGAGTCGCAAGTCATCGTGAAGGGGTACACCCCATTCCGTATCATGGTAGGCGATCATCAGCAAGTCATCGGCAGGCCATGGGCAGCGCGACACTGAAGTGCTGAATAGGTCAATCATCCTTCACTAAAAATGAATGTGGCGGAGAGGGTGGGATTCGAACCCACGTGACGGTGTATAGCCGCCAAGACGATTTCGAGTCGCCCCCGTTACGACCACTTCGGTACCTCTCCGCTATTTCTTCTTCGTCAGCTTTCTCTTCTCGAGGAAGAAGTTCTCTATGATACCGGCGCAGCTTCTTTTCAATATTCCGGATGAGATCTCCAGATGATGGTTCAGGTTCGCCCCAGATCTTTCGATGGTCTCAATGAAACCCACGGCTCCTGCCTTTGGATCGTCGCTGCCATAAACGAGCCGCTTTATTCTGGCATGGATCATGGCTCCGAGGCACATCAGGCAAGGTTCAATTGTAACATAGAGCGTGCTGTCCACCAGCCGGTAGTTTCCCGTGACGAGAGCCGCCTCCCTCATGGCAATGATCTCGGCGTGCGCAGTCGGGTCAGACGTGAGGATGGGGCGGTTGAATCCTCGGCCGATGACCTCCCCGTTCTTGATGATGATGGCTCCGATGGGGACTTCGTCTCGCTCTTTTGCCTTGTAGGCTTCCTCGAACGCCATCTTCATATATCTTTCATCTTCAGAGACACTGTCTATTCTGATCATATTAGACCTCCTCTGGATGAATGGTTGTTCAGTGGCAAGCGCCAATAAAATTCAGAAAGATTCCGATGAGATGACCGATCTGTTGAATGATGCAGAACCATTGCTTGAATCATATTTCCAGGAATTCAGCAATCTATCGTCAGTAATATCGGCTATTATCTCGGTTGCCAGCAAGGTCTGGTACGCCCAGGAGGATTCGAACCTCCGGCCTTCTGATTCGTAGTCAGACGCTCTATCCAGCTGAGCTATGGGCGCAAACCATTGACGTAAATAATAGTAACAATAATTGTTGGGAATGGCAATAAACTGGAGTGCACCCCAAAAGTTGGACAAAAAGATGAGTAAGATTCAGGTAGAATAGGGGATCCGTAGAGCAAGAGGAGCTGAAGAAATGAAGAACAAGAGAAAATTCAGTCTGGAATTCAAAAGGAACCTGGTGGAAGAGATCGAGACCGGGATGCTGAGCATGGCGCAAGCGATCCGACAACACGAGCTTTGCTACACAGTCATCCGCAGGTGGAAGGAGCAGTACGAGCGAGGGCAACTGAATAACGAGCCGTCGGAAATCGGGGCGATGAAGAACAAGATCGCAGAGCTGGAACGCAAAGTGGGTCAACAGGCGATGGAAATCGATCTTTTAAAAAAAGCCCGGGAACACTATGTGCGGAGTCTAAACGAGAAGTCATCCGTGCTTACGGGAAAGGAGATATTGGAACGAGGTGCGAAATCATGAAGATCCCGAGGAGCACCTACTATCACAAGGTGAAAAAGAAGGATGAGGAGGGAGAGAAGGAGCTTGTGAGAATGATTGAAGCCATCGTGGTGGAATTTCCGAGATACGGATACCGGAGAGTGACGAAAGAGCTTCTGCGGCGGAGCCGACATGTGAACCACAAGGTTGTTTTGAAGCTGATGCGCCAGCACGGGCTTCTGTGCAAGAGGAAGCGCTCGTTTGTCACTCATACGACCGACAGCCGTCATGCACATCCGATCTATCCGAACCTGATCAAAGAGATCGTCGCAACCGGGATCAACCAGATCTGGGTTTCGGACATCACCTACATACGGATACTGAGGAGTTTCGTGTATCTGGCGGTGATTATGGATGCATTTTCGCGGAAGGTGGTCGGGTATGCGGTCTCCGGGTGGCTGGACAGGACGTTGACGATCGCTGCATTGACCATGGCGATCGAGAGCAGGAATCCGCCGCCGGGCTGTATTCATCATCCGGACCGGGGAGTGCAGTACGCTGCCGAAGAGTATGTTGATATTCTGAAAGCCGGGAAGTTTCGGATCAGCATGTCGGACAAGGGCAACCCGTATGACAACCCATTGGGTGCAGTTCAGCGCAAACCATAACTATAACAATATTTTTAAGGGAAGGCAACAAACAATCAGCCGTTTCTATAAGTGTTACGTGGACAAATGTTTTTATACGGATATTTTCACAAGCAGTGCTTCTATACCTGAGACTCCAAGTGTCAATAAGTACATTCGTCTGCGATTTCGCCACTTTTACCGAGTGTTCTGACGGTATAGTAGAAGATGTCTCCCGGATTATTGAGCGGCGTCGAGTCAGTATAAGTTGATTCCTGTACCGTGGCAATCAGGAAGGGAGCCAATTGATCCTTAGTTTTGCCGCTTCCCACATCGGCTGCATTCATGGAACGATAGACGTTGTAAGCATCCATGTTGATTCCCGAGAGGTCCTCCCAGTCCAGAATGGCTTCACCTCCGCTTCCCTTATTGACAATAAGATTGCAAACAGGGGGAATGTAACCATTGTTGCTGTAAAGCCGAACCGTGGTATCGATGACCTGATTGAGGTTCATGGCTGCCTTGTTGGACCAGGTGGCATACCAGTCATCGGTGGCAGGGGGAATGAAGGAGACATTGCCGGAAGGACTATCAATAGCAATCTCAAAAGCCTGAAAGGAGGAACCTGAAGTGAAGAGGGAGTAGTTGTAACTGTCAGCGATGAAGAAATCAAGATTCCCCGGCTTGATATCTTCTCGATATGTGATGCCGGTGCTGAAGCCATCACCCGTGAGGTATTCATCCGTGACGGAATAGGTAACCTCCATCAGATTGTCAATGGTGGGATCGGGTGGCTCTGTGGCAGGAGTGACCGAGAGGCGAGGAACGCTCCCATTTGTGAACTGATAGGACCAGTAATAGGTCATGTTGGGTTGAGGGTTATCGATGACAAGAGCATATCCGCTTGCAGGATAATCACCCCAGTCAGTATGAACATTGACATAATATTTTCGGCAGGGGGTTGGGTAGGCGTTATTATCCCCGAGTGTGAATATGATCCGACCATTCTCATCGGTGTGGCCGCGAGATATTTCGTTGACAAAGAGATGAATATCACAGAGGAGATTGTACGGTTCGCTTGCTACTTTCACACGAGCACCATCAACGGGGTATCCATTCGCATCGGTGATGGTAACGACTAGCTGACAGGTGGATGTGTAGTTGGCCGTCTGATCCGTCCATCCATATCCATCCCCGCGCCAGGCGTGTACAGCGGCCAATCCACCGGTCCAGCCATCATGCCCCTCAGGATGATCAATCTGCTTGTCTTCTGCCTGCCATTCAATCCAGCGTCTCTCGTAGAATTCATTCCAGACGTGGTCATTGGCATGGGCGCTCACCCCAATAGTTGGAATTAAGGCGGCACGGCCAGCGGCAGTCTGCATATCCTGATACTCGCCGCAGTTTCCATCCTGATAGTAATAGATCGTGACAGGTTGAATCGGCCTGCATCCATCCTTGTCACCCCATTTCCCCAGGATTCTGTGGACCCACTCGCTGACCTGTCCAACGGCTCCATTTTCAGGTCCATGTGTATCCTTCTTTTGAGCCCAGAGGACATGGACATTCTGCAGCCATTCTTTGAGGAGGGGGCAGGGGCCATCTTTCGTTCCATCATGGTCATTGTCGCACTGTCCAAAGTAAGTGGGGCAGGGGCTGTCAATCGTTCCATCGCTGTCGGTATCGCATCCATAGAAATATTCCCTCCAGAATCTTCCATTGGGGGGTGAAGCAGGTGTTCCCGATCCGGAGCAGGGAGCATCCGGATCAATGTAAGTTGGAATCTCATCGGAGCCACGGGGATGAACGATGTACCAGTAATAGATGTCTCGGGGATACTCATATTCGTTGATCGTGCCGTTCTCATCAACCTTGTATCTCACCGTTGAATAGTAATCTCCTCCATCAACGGAGTTGCCGTAATTGATAATCTCCGCATAATCCACATCGGCATCAACTTTGTAGAGCCATTGAGCATTATCTGTGATGAGCTGCGTGTAGAAGTTGGAATTTGTGAGGTCGCTCGTGGAGATATGGGCGACACCCCAGGCAATCTCGTCCACGTAAGGGTCTGTAGCATTGAGAATCAGATCAGCCAGCGTATCCTGTTTTCCGGAATCGAGGCGTGAGAAGCTCTCCTCAAGCTCCTTCTGCATCCATGCGGGAGCCTTATCCACCGCCTGCCGGGCTTTCGCTGTCAGGGGATCAAAAGGCTGGACAGCCAGGAGCATGTTGGTATCATGGTCGAATTGAATTGCCAGATATTCCGATTTCTTCAGTCGCTGATAGATGCTCCTTGTATCCATGAGAGTCCAGGCTGGATCACCGGTCAATGATGGAGTTGGTGGAGCGCCTGTGACTGTGGGAACAATTCTAGGGTAGGGCCATGGAACGGCAATCGTCCTATGGGAGTCATCAATGATCTTTTCCAGAACTTCTACCACCTCTCCCGTTGGGATCGTGACACAGCGTGATTGGGGCGCGAGGATTTCTTCTGTTTCATCGCTTCCATCACAGCCGGAAACCGGAGATGCCTGTATTACCTTCCAGGAAGGTAGAAAGACAAAAGAAATGATGAAACTCAGGATACAGAATGAACTCTGCAAATAAAAATTCTTACCTTCTTTTTCTTTGAAAAATATTTCACAAATATTGGACATAGAACACCTCTTCAAAATCAAAGCTGCTTAAATTA
>JBFMGF010000014.1 GCA_040752675.1 Acidobacteriota bacterium | reverse complement strand
TTTAACAATGGATGAAGGCCTCTCAACAATCTCTCCAGCAGCAATTTTGTCGATGAGAATATCGTTAAGGATCTTGATCTTTCCCATATCTTCCCTTTTTACCTTCATGCTATTGCAGAGATGAATGGATGTCAACTGTGCACTTTTCATTCATTGTTCAATGCCATTTTGGACATCCTTTTATCTACTTGAAGGATTTCCGCTCCAGGGGTCTTTACTATGGTATCTCGGTATTAAGATGCTGCAAAGATGAACCATGATAACTCTTTTATTATTAGAAGTTAGACAGAATTGATAGACATGCATCTTGCAGTATTTCAATGATGAATCGAAGAAGGGATGGTGGTATGTATATTGCTCCAATTTATCTGAGAGGGTGAAGGAGGATAAAGATGATATTCCCACTGCTTCTTCCAGAGATTTCAATAGATGATTATGTTGACCGAGATGAGGAATGCCGGCTTGGCTATCTGATAGCGGATAAGAAGATACCGAGTCAGGAAGATCAGGTATACTTAAAAGAGGTGACAAGGATTGTCTCCAATGCCATCGTGACTCTTCCTGAACGAGAACGATTCATAATCATCAACCGGTTCGGTTTGAGCGGCGACGATGAGAAGACTCTCGAAGAGATAGGAAAAAACATGAATCTGAGCCGCGAGAGAGTCCGGCAGCTTGAAAAAGAAGCTAAGATTAAGCTGAGGGAGCTCCTTTCAAGCCAGATGGCTCAGCTTAGATTTTCTCTTGCTTGATTCAATAGACCTCCTCCCATGCCAGCCCGCCTCATGGCGGGCTTTTTTTAGAACTGCTGGCCTATGCTGATGAAGAACTCTCCCCCGCTTTCCTCTTTTTTCCTGTCGATTTTCCGCCCGTATTCAAAACGGAGCGGACCGATGGGGGTCTCGATCCTCAATCCTGCCCCTATAACGTGCCTGAGATCGAGAAGATCAGTATCCTTCAATTGTTTGTAAACGTTCCCCGCATCGTAGAATATGATACCCTTGATCTTTCCATAGATGGGGAAACGGAGTTCCTCATTGAAGATGAAAATCACTTCTCCTCCAATCGGCTTCCCGGTTTCAGGGTCTTTCGGGCTTACCTCTTCCATCTCAAAGCCTCTTATCGAGGAATCTCCTCCGGCGAAATATCTCTCGCTCAGAGGAATAATATCAGTATCCTTGATCCCCTTGGCCAGCCCCGCTCTGATGAAAGATGCAAAGACGACATTCCTCCCGAGATCTTTAAAATATGAGCCGTTAAAGAAGAGCTTTGCGAAATCAATATCTGAACCAATTATCTTCATGAAGATCCTTCCATCTATGCTGGCGTAGGTACCCTTTGTGGGAAGGAATAAGTCATTGCGCGTATCCCTGATAAGGGAGTAACCTATGCTCGAGAGTTTTAGATTGTTAAGTTTGGGTTCCTGATCCCTGAACTCTTCCAGACTGATCTTGAGGTCATATACATCAACATTCTGAAAGTTGTGTCGGATGAATCTAGTCCACTTAGGATCTATCTTCTTCTCTACCTGAAGAGTAGTTCCTATTTTCCTGACCGTGAAGCTTTCCTTTTCTTCCTCCTCCCAGGAGGAAGATAGGATTGAATCTAGGTTACGGCTGAAGAGGCGAGGTTCCTTCAGGAGAATCTGGACACGGCTCTCCTTCTGGCTCAGCCTCACAAGGGAACTGGTAAATCTGTTGTAACCGAAGAGATTGGTATCGGATAGCTCGAGGTGACCCCTCGGCCCCGAGAGATTATCGTATCCGCCACCCAACGTCAGGTGCAGATTATCGGCCTCTTCGACATCCACCCTCACAGTATCCTTGCCTGATTCACCGGAAGGAGAGTAACTTATGATAACGTTTTGAAACAACCCAAGCTTGTATAGCTCATGCTGGCTCTGAAGGAACTTTTCCCTACTCAGGTTGTCCCCTCTCCTGAACACCAGCTTATTCCTTATGATCTTCTCTCTGGTCAGATGATTCCCGGATATGATTACATCACCTATCGTCCTCTTCTTTCCTTCATTGATTTTGAATAGGAGTTTTGCACTGTTCCCATCGAGAGTGACATCCGTGGTGATCTTCACATCTGGAAAGCCATTTGAATCATACTTCTGTCTGAGCATGTTCTCGGCAGCGAGGATTTTGCCCGAGATAAGGGGCGTTCCAGCGTCAATTGCTGCAACCCTTGACAACTCTTCAACTGTAACCGCGCTATTTCCTGCGAAAACGATCTCGGAGATCTGAACGATCCCCCCTTCCGAGATACGAATAAGCACGGTTGCCTTCCTTCCATCGGCAGAGATGGAGACGAACGGCTCCTCGATATGCACATTGGCATAGCTGTTCTCCATGTAAAGGTTTTTGATTGAGAGAACGTCTTCCTTCAAAATGGATGGCTGGAGAAGCTGCTTGGTAAATAGCGAATCCTCCCTAAGAAGCATCTGTCTTCTGATCTTTTCTTCCGAGAAGACCTTGTTTCCACTGATGATGATCTTCTCTATTGCAACCTTCTCTCCTCTATCAATGTTGAAAATCAGCTCATTTCCGTCGTTAAATTCCTCCTTGCGGCTTGAGACGTCGATGGCAAAATATCCTTCGTTCTGGTAATAGTTCCTGAGCATATTTTCCATGTCTGACATGATCTCCATTGGGAAAAGCGATTCTATTGCGATGTCTTCCATCTTCCTTTTGAGCTTCCTCTTTTCCAGCTTCGAGCATCCCATGAGGACGATGCTAGTCCTCTTTCCACAGTGGATCTGGTACAGGATCTTGTATCCTTCCTTCTCTTTTCCAATCCTATGCTTGATAACGGATTCCAGGTATCCCTTTTTGACAAGAGAGTTCTTCAACTTCTCCGCCCCTTCCGAGACCAACTTCCTCCTGAACTCCTTCCCTTTCCTCAGGGGAAGCTCCCTGATGAGGGTTTTCACCTTAATGGGGCAATCGCAATCAATTTGGACCTCCTCGATTTTCCTCTCTTTTCGGTCCGGTGAGTTCTTGCTCTTTTCCATATCATGAAATTTGAACTGTTTTCTATACCGCAGGTCGGCGCCCACGGCACCTGTACTTGTTCTCTCCGCGATGAGGTTAAAGCCCCTGGGAATCTTGTAGTCGAGTTGATATGCGTTTTCCTCGCTTCCTCCGAGATAAGTGGAGTATATGATCATGAGATTATCGGAGATCTCCTTTCCCACAGTTAATCTGGCCGTTGGATCTGCCTGGCTTCGAATCAGCATCGGGTCGATCATGACTTTTTCAAGGTGTAGCTGCTTTTGAATTTGTTTTTCGAGCTTATCGGAGATCTTGCCAGCAAAATAGGTAGTGGCCAGATCCTCGGTGAAAGCTCCACTCCCTTCCTGTGTCAGCGATTCGAGCGTGGAACCTGTCATCAGAAGAGCAATAATGTCCTGCTCGGGAAGTGATGGTACGGAACTCAGATTGAACTGGAATTTTTCCAGGTTTCCCGTGATTCTGAGATTGACCCGATAGTCTGAGACGATTGTCTCCGCCAGGATGTCGAAAGCGGGGTTGATCCTAGTTATGTCGGCAAAATCGATATATCCCTCCTTAATCTCATATTCCACATCACGGAACTCGAATCTCCCACCTTCAAGAGCATGGAGTCTTCCAGTAAGCTCCAATCTTCTCAGGTCTCCGCCGATGTGAAGATTGCCACCAAGCTCAGCGGTGGCCAGATCGTTCTTTACCCAAAACCCCTCTTCTGCCCGGATATTGATGTCCAGGTAAACATCCTGCGGCATCCTTACGGCTTCGAACGGCTGGTATTCCCTTGCTCGAAATGCGAGAAGCTGCGACTCCAGATTAAAATCTTTATAGTACAGGCCCCGAATAATATTGAGGTCTCCGGAGATGATTGCGCTTTTTCTATCTCCTCGTATGAGTAGGGAACCATCGCAAATATACTTAAGCCCCTCTGGAAATTTCAGGGTGACGTCTTTTCCTTCCAGCTCGAAGGAGTATATGTCATAGCCAAGCTTCTGGAGGGAGGCAATGCCGCTCCCCCTCATCTCACCACCTCCAAATTCAAAAGCTATGGAGTGGAAGGTTACGAAATCACGGTCGAACTCCGCTTCCAGCTTCAAATTCTCCATGGGGTAAGGAAGGGCGAAATGTCTTATCCTTCCCCCGTCGATCCTGATGGTCCCTTTAAAGTCGGGGCTCGTGAATTTCCCGCTGGAGTACGCATCCAGATGCCCTCTTCCACTGGCGACGATTTCCTCCGTGAAAGCGCTGATGATGCTGAGATCGAAATCTCCCTTCAGCCGGATTTCCATCCTGTTGGCGGGAATGTTTATGTGCGCATCTATGGAAAGATCGGTGTTCTCACCGATAATGTCAACGCTTTCTGCTGAAATCTTGCCCGAGCTGTACATGATGGGAAGAGAGGAAGCGTTCCGGTATCTATTTCCACCGGCATTCAACTCGAACTCTTTCACCTCACCCTCAAGCCTCAGCTCCCCTAGATTCTTGAGATTTCCTTTAAAGGCAAGATTTACTGATGCAAAACCGCTTGCCCCTATGATCCTTTTGAATCCCGATATCTCCTCGAAAATGCGATAGTCCGCTTTCACAAATTCTGCATTACCCTCGAAGGGAAAATCTCTCTCCAGAAACAGAACGCCGATGAGTCTTGCATTCCATCCCCCTATGTTAGATGAGAAACTCAGGTGGGAGTGTTCCATCTTGCAGTCAAGCGAAATCGGTCCCGTACCGATCCCGTTGATGAAGAGCTCTTGAGAACGAAAGCTTGCAACTCCTCTTAATTTTCCATATTCAAGGGTGATCTCACCTCCCGCTTCGATTTTTCCATTCAGGGCAGCTTTATCATTCTTTAACAATTCTATTCTTGATGAGTCAAGTTCCCGTCCCTGGAAATTGAGATGAAGATTTCTCTTTACTGTCTGATAATCTCCGGAAGCACTAATCGTGCCCCCATGGCTCTGGATCTTAAAGTCTTTGAGTCTTGCCGTATGGCCTTCGAGATGAATCTCCCCGTGAAGGTTCTCGAATTCCTCCTTAAATAGCCTTCCTCTGAGTATCTCTACCTTTATCCATCCTTCAATATTTCCTCTATCGGCATCGATGAGGGCCTGGAGACGGGAAGTTCCGTGGAGTTTTATCTTTTCCTTTCCGGCTATTCTGAGTACCTTATCCACGGGAAGGTCAGATAATTCCCCTTCCAGATGGTAATTCTGAAGTCCCGGGATATCAAGGGAGCAGTTTAAATACCCCTTTGCTTCTTTCCCTTTGAGTTTCACACTCTTCAACTCGAACATCCTTCCGTCAAAGCGTATGAAACCAGAAATATGTCCAAGATTCATGCTCTGGATTGAAAGATCTGAAAGATCGAAAGTTCCTTGCATTCCGATCGTCTTCCCGATCTTTCCGCTTCCTTTGAGTGAAGCTCTTCCGCTAAGCGATACCAAGTTCTTTCTGGCCAGTTCGGTCAATTTTCTGGATTGAGGAAGCCGAGCTGCAATGGCTATCTCCCTGGCAATCTCATGCGATTCCAGAAGAAATCGCAAATCGGATTGCTCTAGAGGATAGGCTATGCCATCCATCTGAAGAGATGAAGAATCCGTCTTTAGGGAGCATGCATCGATACGAATGACCCCATCCTGTATGGAGGCGACTATTTCTCCCTCTGGAGTGAACCTATCGCGACGAACACCGGCTTTCTTCTGATCCAGATGGACGAGAATCTTTCCGCTCAGCACTCTTAAGGGTGAGACGCGGAAATCGATTACAGCTTCTACCGAGGCATGGCCGGCAACTGGGATAACCTGGCCTTTCACGATCTGCTCGACTCTGCCGATATCCAGGTTTCGAGCTTTTCCCTGAAAACGAAAACCGTTGCTATCTTCTTTCCATGAGCCTTTCAGTTCCGCTTTGATCTCGCCTCCTATGAAAGAAACGGTAAAGGGATGAATGCTGACTGTATCACGGCTCATGAAGATCTCAGCACTGGCCATTTCAGCTCTGGCGCCATACATGGAGAGCTCTTGCGAAAAGAGTTTCCCCTGGAATAGAGGCCTTTTCAAAGTTCCGCGGAGAAAGCCATCAACCTTTATCCTTCCATGGGGATGAGAATCTGCCGGCAGCAGATCGAAGAAGCTGGAGATCTCGATGAGGGATGTTACTTGAAGATCGCACGAATCATCAGAACCTATATCAACGACTCCTTGAACCTTAATATTTCCCCAGCGGTCGGCAAGCGCAAAATTAGAGATCTCAATGCGATTACCATTCCTGCGGAAGTCGAGCGTCAGTGAAGAAGAAAAGTCTTTGAGTCCCACAATGATGTTACCCTTCAAGATTCCGCTCAAGGAACCTTTTGAAGCAAAAATCTTTTCGTGATACTCAAAGATCAGACCTTCCAAAGACAGATCAAGAGGGATCCTCTCTTCTCGGAAAAAGATTGATCCAGATGAAATGGAGAGTCTTCCGATATCCCATACAAGATTCTTCAAAGGTGTGCGAATCTTCCTGCCAGGAACGATTCCAGCATCATTCGCTTTCATAGAGATTATGGCGCGAGGAGATTTTACGAAAATCTCTCTCACCGAGAGCTTTTTCTTAAGAGGGATGAAGAAGGTCGACAGCCTCAATGTAATCCTCGCCTCTTCAACATGCCCATCGTTAATGGAGAGATTTTCTCCAGAATAGCTGAATTTTATATCTTTAAGGATGAGTTTCAATCTATATGGAGAAAACCGAAGTTGACCTATGGAAAGGCTCCATCCCTCCATTTTTGAAAATTTCTCTTCAATATACCTCTCCGTTATCCTCTCAAAGTGGGAACTCCCCGAATAGAGAATGAGGACAGCTGTAAGAACAATAATAACCAGAATTGAGACGATGAAGATATTGATGGTGAGTTTCAGCAAGTTCATCCAGTCGAGACGTTAAACGGATATTCAGGGACCTATAAACTGGATCCCGGGTCCTTCATAATCCCACCACATCGGGTATTCTGTTAGCGTCTTGAATTCGTGTTCCAGAATCCTCTGGTGATTCTGCTCGAAATCGGCTAGATACTGAAGGATAAATCGCCCGCTTTTATCAGTCGCCTTCTTGAAGGCTTCAAGGTAGAATTTCCTTGTTTCCTTCTCCTTCTCGATGGCCGTCTGGATGATATCAATGGGAGAGCTTCCCTTGATTTCCAGCTTGGTGACCTTTAAGTTTTTTTTCGGCAGAGAGATACTGATCTTCCCACCGCTCTTCCGGTAAAGGTTTTCAAGCATCAACTGGTGGGATTGCTCCTCCCTGGCCAGAGTTGTGAATCGATCCCTGGAAGTAGAATTGCGTACCTCGCGGGCGATTTTCCTGTACATTTTATAGCTCGCAATCTCTGCCTGTATGGCAATGCCTAGAATCTCGATCATTGTCAAATCTTTTTCTATCACTTTTTCCTTCTCCTTCCTGTGGAATGGTACGGCTTCAGGGGACCCATTCCAGCTGCAAGCCTATCTGAGAAGATGCTTTCGATCTCATCGTCCCTCATCCACTTTTTTCTCCTCAGCACCTCCACGATGTTATTCCCTGTCGTTATCGATTCCTGGACGAGCTCCGAGGCTCTCGATTGCGCGATTGGCAATGACTTCGTTGACATTCATGTTCTGCGATGTGCCGGCTCCAGCCTGGAAGGCGCCCACTATAATCTCTTCCTTGAAACGGCCCGAAATCATCTCGTTGCAGGCGCG
>JBFMGF010000013.1 GCA_040752675.1 Acidobacteriota bacterium | reverse complement strand
GAGTTAAAATAATAGAGATTTCATTATAAGGAAATAACGATGAAGATGTTGATGGCACAGTTGAATACGATGGTAGGAGACATTGAAGGCAATGGCAGTCTCGTGATGGAAACTCTCAGGAAAGGGAAAGAACTGGGAGCAGCGCTCGTCGTCTTTCCGGAGCTCATGCTGGTCGGTTATCCACCAAGAGACCTTGTTGAAAAAGAATCATTCGTGGAGGCCAATCTGAGGAAGCTGGAGGAGGTGGCGAGGCAAACGGATGGGATATCCGCTGTTGTTGGTTTCGTTGACAGGAATCCCTATGCGGTAGGAAACAAAGTTTTCAATGCGGCTGCCGTCCTCGAGGGGAAGATGATAAAATCCATTCATCATAAGACCCTTCTTCCCACCTATGATGTCTTTGACGAAGGGAGATATTTTGAGCCTTCCGAGCGGATCACGCTTGGAAAGATCTCTGGTGTGAGGGTCGGAGTCTCTATCTGTGAGGATGCCTGGAATGATGAGGATTTCTGGCAACACAGGAGATATCGCCGGGATCCAATTCATGAGCAAGTCAAGATGGGGGCGGATATCCTGATTAATATTTCCGCCTCTCCCTTCTCTTTGGGGAAGCCTCTGCTTCGGGAGAGAATGCTCGCAAGCCAGGCTTCTAAATACAGAAAAACGATTGTCTTCGTCAATCAGGTTGGTGGGAATGACGAGCTTATCTTCGACGGGCACTCCTATGTCATTGCTCCCGATGGTACCGTCGCCTATGAAGGAAAATCTTTTGAGGAAGATTTCCTGCTTGTTGATCTCGGGAAGCCGCTTCCCATCGCTGAGCGGAAAGCGGAGAACGAGATTGAAGAAGTTTACAAGGCACTCATCCTCGGGACGCGCGATTACATGAGGAAATGTGGCTTCTCTAAATGCGTCATCGGGTTGAGCGGAGGGATCGATTCCTCCGTGACGGCCGTGCTTGCCGTGAGGGCCGCAGGAGAGAAAAATGTCCTCGGAGTTCTCATGCCCTCGCAGTATTCATCGAAAGAAAGCATCCTTGATGCTCAAAATCTTGCGAGGAATCTCGGGATAGAAACGTGCACCATCCCTATACAGAAGAGCTTTGAATCGTATAGAGAAAGCCTCGTGCAGACCTTCAGGGGTCGTCCCGAGGATGTCACTGAAGAGAACATCCAGGCGCGCATACGCGGCAACATTCTGATGGCCATATCCAATAAATTTGGCCATCTCGTCATCACCACCGGCAACAAATCCGAGCTTGCCGTAGGCTACTGCACCCTTTACGGTGACATGAGCGGCGGACTCGCAATGATATCAGATGTCCCCAAGACGATGGTCTATCGGCTCATGCAGTTCATCAATAAAGACGAGGAGATCATTCCCCAAAATGTTTTCACGAAAGCGCCTTCCGCCGAACTCAGACCGAATCAAACCGACCAGGATACACTCCCTCCATATGAGACCCTTGATCCTATCCTGAAGTATTACATCGAGGACAGAAAGAGCCCGAAAGAAATCGTTGCTCTTGGATATCCAGAAGATGTCGTGAAGAAAGTGATAGAGATGGTCGATAAAAACGAGTACAAGAGGAAGCAGGCTCCTCCAGGATTAAAGATCACGACGAAAGCGTTCGGGGTGGGCAGGAGAATGCCCATCGCCCAGAAATTCCACGAATTCTGAGACACTTCCCTATAGGGAGCAATCCACACCCATGGCATCCGCACGTGCTCCTTATTCGTAAAGCATGCGAAATGGTGCCAAGAGGTAAGAGCTCCAAATGACTCGAGAAACCAATTACTTCAGGAGATAACAAAAATTGAGGAATCGGTTTATAATATTAAAACTAACTCGCAGGAGGCTACAAGCGTGACGGTTGAGGCACTCTGTGAATGAGGAACAGGACTTTCCATCTGAGAAGCGATTGGAAGCAAAGGCGTAGTTTTTTCATGCAAAAAGCAACTTCCGTGACGATCGCTCTCCTCGTGCCTGTTCTTGTGGGAACCGGGATCTTTCTTGCCGGGGAAGCGGAACAGATGAGGGGGGAAATAGTCCTTGTCAATCCACAGAAGAGGCAGACCATCAAGACCATTGTCATCGATCCTGGTCACGGCGGAGATGAAACCGGAGCTGAAGGAAAGAGCGGCATATTCGAGAAGGATATCGTCCTCGACATCGCGGTTAGGCTCAAAAGACAGCTCCAGAAGGTGCAGGGACTGAAGGTCATTCTGACGCGGGATAGAGACTTAACGATGTCCCTCGATGAAAGAACTGCGATCGCAAACCACAATCGAGCCGATCTCTTCATCAGCATCCACGTCAATGCCTCCAGAGGGAAAAAGGTTAACGGTGCCGAAACATACTTTCTGAGCTATGAAGCAGCCGATGAGGAGATCAGGGCTCTTGCCGCCCTTGAAAACAATGTGGTCGGTCTTCCTGAAGAGAAGAGCGAAGAGCAGAAAGGGCTGGAGATGATCCTCTGGGACATGGCGCAGGCCCAGTATCTCAAAGAGAGCAGCGAGCTGGCGGAATGGATCCAAGAAGAACTCAACAAGATGCTCGGGATCAGGAACAGAGGGATCAAGCAGGCTCCTTTCAGGGTACTGATGGGTGCAACCATGCCCGCTGTTCTCATCGAAGCAGGATTTCTCTCCAACCCTGAAGAGGAGGAGAAGTTGAAAGAGGGATCCTATCGCGAAGATATCGCAAGCGCCATTTACCGCTCCATTCTCTCTTACAAAGAGATGGTTGAGAAGAGAACGGGTAAGATAGGTTTCCAGGAAAGTCCGAGATTCACGAATCAATGAAGAGAGTCTTCCTATACCTCATTTCTCTGCTTATAGTTATCGTCGTTGCTGTAGTGGTCATCGTAATGGTTCTTCTCAAGGGTGAGGGAGTTGTTGAACCCGTTATTAGCGAGAAGAGCTCGGTCTATGGGGAGACCGGTTCTTCCATTCCCACAGTTGGAGTCACGCTCTTCTTCCATGACCCGGAGGAAGATTTTCTCATTCCAGAGAAGAGAAACATCTTCTCGATGCCATTTCTTACGGATCGCGCCAGGCAACTGGTTGTTGAGCTAATGAGAGGTCCCGGCATGGGTGGAGTTTCCACGATCCCTCCGGGTACGACTCTCCACGAGCTGTACGTTCTTAAGGATGGCACAGTCTGCATAGATCTCAGCCGGGAATTTGAGGAGAATGCAGACGGAGGAAGCTCATCGCAGCTCTTGCAGATTTACTCTGTCGTAAATTCTCTCACTTACAACTTCCCCGAGATCAAAGGAGTGAGGATTTTCATCGAGGGGGAGCAGAAAACATCGTTCGGTGGACACATCTATTCAGCAGGTGTCTTCCGGGAAAAATTATCGCTCGTGAAGTTCCCCGAATCAATGCTTCCTCCCGAGACAGGGGAAGTTGAAACGTTTCAGAATGGAGAACTACAGGAGGGTTCTCTTCCAGTCGGTGAAAGCCCTGAGGATACTTCTACTGAAGATAGAGAAGATGCCGAGAGCCTTGAAAAGGATGAGGAACCGGAACCAGTGCCATAAGCCTGTCCGCCAAAGCCGAGAGAGTTTAGAAAGTGGATAAGGAAATCAGACTCATCGGAGTTTTTGATTCGGGGATTGGCGGGTTGACCGTCTTCAAGGAACTGAACAGAAAGCTTCCTGAGATGAGGATCGTCTATCTCGGCGACACGGCAAGAGTGCCGTACGGCGTAAAGTCGAAGGAGACGGTCGTCAGATATTCGATGGAAGCGGCAAGATTCCTGACCAGGAAGGGCGTCGACCTGATTGTAGTCGCCTGCAACACCTCTTCGGCTCTAGCCATGGATCAACTGAGGAAAAGCTTCGACATCCCGATCATCGGAGTCATTGAAGCCGGTGCCAGAAGAGCATGTGGCCTGACGCGATCGAAGCGGATCGGAGTCATCGGGACACATGCAACCGTGAAGAGCGAAGCTTACAGAAACGAGATACAGAAGATCATGCCCGGAGCCGACGTCAGGCAGCTTGCCTGCCCGCTCTTTGTGCCGCTTGTGGAAGAAGGATGGACTGATAATAAAATTGCCAGGAATATTGCGGAGGTCTATCTCGACGAATTGAAGAGGGCGGATGTTGATACGCTTATCCTCGGCTGCACGCACTACCCCCTCCTCAAGAAGACTATCGCGGAAGTCATGGGAGCAGGCGTGAAGCTCATTGATTCGGCAGAATCGATAGCCGATGATGTCTGGCAGATGCTGTATGGAAGTGAAAAGCGAGAAGAAGGAGGGCAAATCAAGAATTCTCTGCAGAGCTTTTCTGAGCCGGAACTCCGATTCTATGTTACCGATTCGACGGAACGGTTCATCGAAGTCGGTTCGGTGTTCCTGGGTTTCGAAATCCGGAATCCGCAGATCGTCGACATCACCGGGGAATAGAAAGATGATCACAGTATTTAAATAAGGAGAATGAATGATCAGAGGAGATGGAAGACAGGAAAACTGGATCAGGCCTGTTGAGATGATGCCGGGATACATCAAGCATGCCGAAGGCTCGGTCTTTATGACACTCGGAGATACAAAGGTGGTATGTACGGCAAGCGTGGAAGACAGGGTACCGCCATTCCTGAAGGACAGCGGGCAGGGGTGGATCACTTCCGAGTACGGGATGCTTCCGAGATCCACGGACGTCAGAACACAGAGGGATTCCCTGAAGGGTAGGCCATCGGGGCGCACCATGGAGATCCAGAGGTTGATCGGAAGATGCCTTCGCCCGGTCGTTGACCTGCACGCTCTTGGCGAGCGAACGATCTGGATCGACTGCGACGTTATCCAGGCAGATGGCGGAACTAGGACGGCATCGATCACTGGTTCCTGCGTTGCCCTTGCGCTTGCTTTACATAAGTTGATGGAGGCAGGGCAGATCACCGTGCCACCGTTACTCGGAATGGTATCTGCCATCTCTGTAGGCATCGTCGATGGGACAGCGCTCCTCGATCTAACCTACGTCGAGGATTCCGCGGCAGAAGTGGACATGAACGTGGCAAGAACGGATGGCGGAAAGTATGTCGAGATACAGGGAACAGCAGAAGTCACCCCGTTCAACCGCGATCAGATCTTCACTCTCCTTGATCTGGCAGACCATGGTACGGGTTTGATGCTGGAACATCAAAGGAAAGTCCTCGGCGGGTTCCTGGGCAAGCTAATGAAACGGTGAGGTGTTCCACACGTGGATATATTGATAGCGACAAGGAACAGGGGGAAAATCCATGAGGTCGAAGCACATTTCAAAGGATTGAGCCTCAGAATCCATACATTGATCAATATGGCCATCAAGACTGACCCTGTCGAAGATGGTAAGACCATAGAAGAGAACGCCGCAAAGAAAGCGCTCCACTACTCGAGGGAAACAGGAATTCTGGTCCTGGCGGATGATTCGGGTCTCATGGTCGATCATCTCAACCAAATGCCAGGTGTCTTTTCATCCCGATATGCCGGCTCCGGCGCCACTGATCTAGAAAAGTGCAGGAAACTCCTGAAGGAGATGGAGGGCGTTCCATGGGAGGAGCGGACAGCAAGATTCGAATGCGTCATAGCCCTTGCCCACTCAGGGGAGCTTATTGCGACATTCAGGGGGGAATGCAAAGGGTACATCGCCCTGGAGATGAAAGGGCACCATGGCTTTGGCTACGACCCAATCTTTTACTACCCGCCGCTCGAGACGACCTTTGCAGAACTTGAAAGAGAAGAGAAGGAGAAGGTCAGTCACCGCGGTGCTGCCCTTCTCCTCGCTAAGAAATTCCTCGAAGAACACTATCTATGAGGTTCTGAGGGTTACTTTTTCTCTGCCTTTTTGATGCTTTCCAGCTCGACGATTTTCTTCTCGGCGTCGAAGACTCCCTTCAACATGACTTCCTGGCCGGCAAACTCTTTAGCCTTATCCTGTTTGTCGATCTCGAAGGTCACGCTGGTCTCGTTATCGTAGAAAGCGAACTTCGCCCCATGCTGCGTGACGCACTGCAGGGCGCATTTCGCATGATCTCCCTTCCCCTTGCACATCGTGTCGGTGATCCAGCCCGTCTTCGTCAGCGTTTCTTTTGCCACGAGATAGGATGCCGCGTTGAAGAGTGAAACAGCTAAAATGGGCACCATGGCTAGCGTCAGAATCTTTTTCATGTTTTTTCCTCCTATACTGAAAAAGAGTTATGGAATTGGCTTGATGTATCAGTTTTTGGGCTCCTTCCTTTTACTATCTGAGCATTATAGGGAATTATTCTAACTGCGCTCTGTCAAGTCGTCAAAGACAGGTTCTCTTCTTTTCTTTCTTCAGGTCAACATGGACGACGCAGGAAGCGTTGAAATTCTTGACGATCATGCTCTCCACAGACGAGGCTATCTGATGCGCCTTCTCGAGGTCTGTGTCCCGGGCGACCTCGATGTGCAGCGCAACAGCTTTGTGCTCTCCGTAGGAGTGGATGTCGATACCGTGCACGCCGGCGACGCCAGGAAAGGAAAAAGCCATCCTCTTGATCCTTTCAACCATCTTCTCTTCTGGCGCTCTTCCAAGAAGGTAATGGATGGAGGAAAGGCCGATGCTCACGGCCACATAGATAATAGTGACGGACACGCCAATCCCCAGGACCGGGTCGACCCACATGCGGCCGTATCTCGCTGATACAATGGCAATGGCGACGAGAGTTGATGCGAGAGCATCGGTCCGATGGTGCCAGCCATCGACTTTCAGCGTCTCCGAATCGATCTTCTGATGAAATCGAAGCCGGCCACGGCGAGAACGGTGTTTCCGATGATGCTGACCCATGCTTCGAGATAGCTGTATTTCACTCTCTCTGCATGCGATCGGAAATCAGCCATACTTGACGTAGATTGTACAAGAATGTATTATTTAAAACAAATTTTTTAGTGATCCTATTGCTCCTGAGTAGCTCAGTCGGTAGAGCAGGTGGCTGTTAACCACCGGGTCGGGGGTTCGAGTCCCTCCTCAGGAGCCAATTCTTTTTGGGGTCAATTTTGGCAACTAAATGGAAGGGATAAGTATAACAAAATAAAAGATTTCGGTCTTTTAAAATAAAGTTCGAGCCGAGAATTTTTAAAAAGTCTCTTTTGGCGCTGGAGTTTCCTTGCCAAGCGACAGAACCTGCCTGATTACATACAGTTAGAAAGTTTTTGGAGGGTTCGAGCCATCCGCCGCTTATTTTCTCAATCTCGCCCAATCGTTCCTGCAATTCCGTCTTTTCGTTGAGTAGTTTTGCCTTCTTTCGCTGATACTCTTCCTGTGATATTTCCTTAGCGATATACAGGTCTATAAGGCGTTCTATCTTGATGTCGAACTCCTTTAGCTTCTCTTTCACTCGGCGAGATTGAGAAGAGGAGGCTTTGCTTTCTTCTTGGGATGATTTCTCTAATCTGCCAAGCATTTTATCTTTTGTTTCGTTATCTATGAAAACTTTAAGGATGGCTTTATTTATTTGCTCAAGCAAAGCCTCCTCTCTAAGAAACTTTTGTGAACATTTGACTATCTTTTTAGTGCAGCGGTAGTATATATGGCCCTTTTGCCTTTCTGCTGTAATGCTTGCCTTACACTCACCACACTTAATAAGACCTGTAAAAGCAAATTTTATTTTACCCTTCTTTACTGGCTTGGCTTTTTTCTCTAATACCTCTTGTACTTTATCGAAAAGTTTCTTAGAGACAAGCGGCGGATGGCTCGCTTCAAAAAGTTCGCCTTTGAATTTCATTACACCATAATAAAAAGGATTTCTCAAGATAGATGCAAGCGAACTTTTTCGGACGGGCTTGCCCACCTTACCTAATAGACCCCATCTATGCACTTCTCTTAGTAACTCCTCAAGTGAGTAATTGCCTGTTGCATAGAGCTCAAATATCTTGCGCACAAAAGGCGCTTTTTCTGGGTCAGATTGGATTGTGTGGTTCTTATAGTCATTTATGTACCCAAGTGGTGCCCAGCCGGGCCATTCGCCTCTACGTAACTTTTCGCGTAAACCACGCTTTACATTCTCGGAAAGATTATCTACATAGTATTTACTCTGTCCGAAAGCAATTGAAAGCATAAACTTACCTTGTGCTGTATTGTCAAAGCGGTAGGTAGGAAAGCGAAGGTCAACTATCTTACCAATATCTATAACCTAGTTTGAGCGATTTTTAGCATAAGAAATCCCACCCAATGAGTTATACTGTTGATATGAAACAAAAAACAACAGACAGCAACTTTGCTGTCCTTAACCCATAGGGTGGGAGGAAATCATG
>JBFMGF010000012.1 GCA_040752675.1 Acidobacteriota bacterium | reverse complement strand
AATCAAGAGAAAAATTAAAAATCGTGTGCCTATGAATTTGGATGATTTGAAGGAGCCCAATGTAGGAATATCAAGCACTTAGCTTCAATTTTATGCTAAAGTATGCCTATTACTGTCGAACGTAGGATGCCTTCCGCTGTTCTTCGTCCTGTCCGTGGTTCTTGCACAGCCTCCCAGCGCAGAAGCCATCGCCGGGAACGAAACGTGTGCGACCTGCCATGAGGATGTCGTGAAGAAGTATGCCGGCACAAGACATGGCAAAGGACTGACACACGATGCTGGTGAAAGTGTGCTATGCGAATCATGCCACGGGCCAGGAAAGGAGCATGCGGAAAGCGAGGGGGACAAGGCCAGGATCAAGAATCCGAAAAAAATGGACGTGCGAGAAGGGAATGATCTCTGCCTGAATTGTCATGCTGGGGATGAGGCGGTTTACTGGCGGGGGACGACGCATGAGAGTTTCAACGTATCATGCACATCCTGCCATGAGCTTCATCAAGGCTGGTCATCCGATAACGCCTTGAAGAAACACAAGGTGAACGACCTTTGCCTTGCCTGCCATACGGATGTTCGGAAGAGCCTCTACCAGCGTCTTCACATCCGCTGAGGGACGGGCAGATGACCTGTTTGTCCTGCCACAATCCGCATGGCTCACCGGAGGAAAGTGCCGTTGCTGCTCTCTCGGTGAACGACAAGTGCTACGAATGCCACATGGAGAAGCGCGGGCCATTCCTGTTCGAGCACATCCCTGTCCGCGAAAACTGCATGACCTGCCACACACCCCATGGCTCCAACAACACGAAACTTCTCTCGACTCCGGCGCCCAGGCTCTGTCAGTCCTGCCATCTCTTCGGACATCATCAGACCGTCGCCGGCGATGCGGGCCGCATGTGGAATATCAACCGGTCCTGTGTCAACTGCCATTCTCAGATCCATGGCAGCAACCATCCCTCAGGCAAAGTCCTGCAGAGATAAGGAGGAAACCATGAGAAGAATATTCGATTCAAGCAAAAGAAATCTCTTCCTCCTGTTTGCCATGGGAATGACTCTTATGGTAATCGCCGCCACGGCACCAGCCGCATGGGCGGAGGAAGGGGGAAAAGACGACAAAGCAGCAGTCGTCACTGGAGTTCAACAGACAGATATCGATGCCGATGAGAACCGCAGCGCCAAATATGATGAGTATCGCGATATCCCGGAAGGGCTTGTTCTCAATTATCTGAGCTGGACGCTCTCCAGAAAAGAAGGGTGGCTTGGAGAATCCTATTTCCAGTTCACGGGAAAGGATGTTCTCCAGAAAGATGAAAAGATCGCCACTCGATTTGGGGTTTTTGGAAAACTGGATATTGACATCGACTGGACCAGAACCCCGCATAAGTTTACTAACGGTGCCAAGTTCCTGTTGAATTCCGTGAGCCCGGGGACATACCGAATTGCTGACGAGGCGCAGATGCGGTTCCAGGATCCGGACGGGGACGGTGTCTGGGGCGATACCGCCACCCTGCCGGCTGTCGTCGATGATTTCGTCAGTTCAACTGGTTTTCAGACCTTTGGTATCCAGCGCAACGAGGGGAGATTCGGCCTGAGGTGGACTCCTGTTGCCCACTGGAGCTTCAATCTGAACGCCGTTCGGGAGAAGCGAAACGGATACCGCCCCCTGGGGTCCGGAACCTATCTTCGTACGACAGGAATAGCCGATCCGGACGGTGTCGGCACGGATTCCATCTATCCGGTGCGGGGGCTCGAACTCCCCGAGCCGATCGACTACACGACAACCATGCTGGAATTCGGAGCGAAGTTCACGCACAAGAGATTTTTTGCCGGGGTGGCTTACCAGGTCTCTGATTTCGAGAACAACATCCCAACGCTGACCTATGATAATCCCTTCTGGTTCAATGACTGCAACGCTTCGGGCGGGACTCCGGGATGCCCGGGAAGTCCCCGCTTCATGGTTGAAGAGGGGCGCATGGACCTTTACCCGGACAATGATTCTCGAAATCTCGTCATCACTGGCGGCGTCTTCCTGCCGATGTCGACTCAGTTCACCGCCACGCTGTCGCGCGGGACGATCACCCAGGACGATGATTTCCTGCCCTGGACGACCAACACGGCGCTCATCGGTGTTGCGGATATCAATGGGGACACTGTCATTGATGCCACGGACGATCCGACGACGACCGCCCTGCTTCCCCGGAAAAGCCTTGATGGAGAAGTCGATACTACTGCCATGAATCTCGTCCTCACATCCAGGCCCTGGAAACCGCTCACACTGACGGCAAAGTACCGCACCTATGATTACGACAGCACTCAAGATCCCCTCATGCTGCAGGGATATGTGCGGTATGTCGAATCGTACTGGGGAACGACGTTCAACAATCAACCGCTTGAACACCGTCCGCTGGATTTCCAGAAAACGGTTTCCGCTCTGGAGGCTTCTCTGCATCCCTGGAAGTACTTCGGCGCACTGCTATTCTTCCAGAGGAGTTCCTGGGATTATGATCAGTACACAGACTTGAATGCGGACACGGTCCGGGATATCGGAACTCGCGCCGTAAAGGGGACCGATGATGACACCATGGGAGCGACTCTCTTCACCAATCCGGCAGAGTGGATGGATGCGAGGGTGACCTACAAGACTTCCAAGCGTGAGTTCGATGGGACCTACACGACCTTCGCCGCCGGCGAGCATCAGGGAGTCCGCCAGTACGACATCTTCGAGCGCGACAGAACGGAGATGGATGTTCAGGTCAACCTCATGCCCGTTGAAAAGCTGACCATCGGCCTGGGTTATCGCTCTGTTGAGGATGATTATGCCGACACTCTCATAACCTGGGATTCGAACACCGGGGAGTCGTTCGGCTTCCGGGAAGGGGAGGACAAAGGGTTCACTTTCACCCTGTACTTCCAGGCGGATAAGAGGCTCGATCTCTTCGTCTACATGGAATCCAGCGAGATGGAGACCCTCGTCCATGGCCAGACAAAGTACGGTACCTTTGCCAATCTCAACAACACCTGGTTTACGGAGATCGGGAACAAGTCAACCGCTTACGGTGTCGGAAGCCATATCACTATCATCCCCGACAGTCTCTATCTGGATGCCAACCTGAATCGTACACAGGGGGAGGTCTCACACGATGCGTGGAATCCTATCGCGACAGGCGACAGCAACTCGCTCAGTGCCAAGGCGTACAATTTTCCAGACCAGGTATCGAAGCTGACGACAGGAGAACTTCGTTTGATGAAGAAGCTTTCGGCGCGCTACGGGCTCGGGTTCAGCTACCTTTACGAGAAGTTCGACCTGGAAGATTTTCAGTGGGATGTCCTTGTTCCTTACGGCAACGATTTTGTCTCGTACGGCGACGATGCGCTCCGCTACCTCTTCCTCGATTCGCGTTACAACGACTACTCCGCTCACATCGCCCAGCTCTTCCTGAAGATCAAATTCTAAGGGAAGAGATATCTCAGGAGAAACCATCCTGAAATTCCGGGTCGAGGGATCTCCCGGCAGCAATAAAAAGGGGTACCCACAATGGGTACCCCTTTCATTTGTCCCTGCGAGCACTCAGAAAAGATGAAATAATTTGTCTCTGAAGAGAGGGAGAAATCGGAATCGCTCAATGAGTCTTTCGAATTCGCCCTCCGAAGAGTTATTTTTTGATGCCGAGGATGGTCTCCCAGGTGTCGGCATGCCCCTCTTCATCTGTGAGGATCTTCTCAAGCATCAGCCTGGTCACAGAATCTCCGAGGTCGCCGCAGAGCTTGATGTGCTCCTTGTACTGTTTGATGGCATCGTTCTCGCTATCGAGGTCATCCTTGATCATCTTCTTGAGATTGCCCCCCTTCTTAACCCTCGACAGCGTTGTGGTTGGCTCTCCGCCGAGATAGACGATCCGTTCCGCCAGCATCTCAGCATGCTTCATCTCATCAATTGAGGTCTTCTTGAAGATCTCGATGATGGATGGACTCTCCATTCCCTCGGCGACATAGTGGTGCTGCATGTACTGGATGATAGCGGCCATCTCATCACTCAGGTCTTTCTGCAAAGCCTCTATGATCTTTTGTCTGCTCATATCACCCTCCTGATTTTCCCTTATTATCTTCATGGAGTGAGCCCTTTTCAACTAAAATTTTACGAATCGATCCATGGAGGCATTGCAAAGGGGGCATTTGTCAGGCGCGGTTCCTTCGACTGTATACCCGCAAACGTCGCAAATATAGATGCTTACAGGACTTAAGTCCTTTCCCTCTTCCAAGGATTGTTTGGCTCTGGAATACATGGCAGCATGGATCTTCTCCGCCTCAAGCGCCCAATTCGTGCTTCTCTGGGCGAGCTTCTCCTCCTGGAACTTTGCCGTTTCGTAAAAGACAGGGTACATCTCATCAACCTCGTAGGTCTCTCCGTTGATGGCGGTCTGAAGGTTCTCTGTCGTGGAGCCGACTTCTCCGAGAGCCTTGAGATGGTTCGTGGCGTGTACCTGTTCCGCAAAGGCTATGGCACGAAAGAGGCGGCCCACGTTTCTGTTCCCTTCCTTCTCTGCCTTCCCGGCAAAGATGAGATACTTCATGTGCGCCTGGCTCTCGCCCGCAAAAGCAGCCCTTAAATTCTGTTCAGTCATTTTCCTCATGTTTCATACCTCCTTAATATAAAATGAATTTAAATCCTGCATTAAAATGAAATCATATTTTTTAAAAGGTCGAAGAGACGTCTCATCCCTCCATTTTCTCGAACATGTCCTTCCCGACGCCGCATTCCGGGCAAATCCAGTCATCAGGGAGTTCCTCAAATGGAGTGCCGGGAGGGATTCCTCCCTCATCATCGCCCTCTGCTGGATCATAGATATAACCACAGACTGTACATTTCCATTTTTCCATATTGGCCTCCTTTCCTGTAGAAGATGCTTCTGATAGAAGCATGTTTTTCTCATGACGCTTGCCACTTGTGTGATGCATTAGTTTAGAATTCTGCGAAAGGTTCCAAAAAGCCAATGAAGCTCCTCTAATAACTGATGTGTAACCCTCTTGATTTATGTTCAGGCCTCTCTTCGTGGTCTCTTTCTTCTGGAGCATTCCTGACATAAGCCTCTGAAGATAACGCTGTAGTCCGTGATAATGCAATCTCTCATGGACTTTTCTTTTAAGTGAAAACCGTTGATCACGCTATCAGGTACGTCATCAACCCGATGGCAGGATACGCAATAAAAATGGTTGTGTTGACTGCTATCCGCGTCGTATCTGAGCAGGGAATCAGCAGTGCTGACCCGCTGGATGATGCCGCTCTTCTCAAGGGTCTCGAGTGTCCTGTACACCGTGGCAAGAGAGATCGTCGGATAGATTTTTCTGATCCTGGCGTGAAGAGAATCGGCAGTCGGGTGGTCCACACTCCTTGCCAGTTCGAGGAAGATGGCGAGTCTCTGATGGGTAGCGCTCAAGCCCTTTTCCCTGCAAGTCTTGCTGAACCATTCCAGGCTCTTCTCGCTCATCTTATTTTCCAGTTTCTTCTCCCTCTTTTTAGCCTGGCTGATCTTTCTGCTGTGATGCAACTCAGCTGGCCTTTAAATAAGAAAAATTATCAGATGATAATTATTATCATATTTTTGAATTTGTCAAGAGGCGGGCCGTTTTGAGGACAAGAAAAACCGCGGAGACGGCAAGGAAGAAGAGAACGATATCAGCCGAGAGGAGTGTGAAATTTTCCTGCTTCCAGTAGTCTCTGAATAGTATTACGAGGGATGCCATCGTCGTAAAGAGCATGAAAAGGGCGGGAAGTAGGGCAAAAGAGGCTTTCCTTCCCTGCTTGATCAGCCATATGGAAACCACGGCAAGGGCAAGGGCTGCCAGGAGCTGGTTTCCCGTCCCGAAGATGGGCCACAGTGCGTTGACGGTGTTCCCCTGTGCGAGCACCCACATGAACAGAACGGAAAGGCCCGAGTTGAACCAGAACGACCGCAGGAAGATACCGGGGCTCTTAAAGAGGATGACCCAGAGCTCTTCGAACAGATATCTGTTCAGCCTGATGGCGGCATCGAGCGTCGTGATGACGAAACCTTCGACAAGCAGGATTCCAAAGACTGCTCCTAAAGCCGTCGGCAAATGGAATCCTGAGTGCAGAGCATTGCCGATGGCAAGAGAGAAAGCAAGAACAGGATTCGGCTTCAAGGACGGGTCGTCGGGCCAGACGATTGCTTTGTAATCGGAAAATGAAAGGAAAGAGCCAAGGACGAGAACGACGCCAACTGCCAGGAGGGATTCCAGAAGCATGGCATTGTAGCCGAGCTTTTTTATATCTTCCTCTCTGGCGCATTGTTTGGCCGTTGTTCCAGTGGCTACCATGGAGTGGAATCCCGAAATAGCCCCGCAGGCGATTGTTATGAAGAGCATCGGCCAGAGCATTCCAAGACGGCTGGTCTCTTCACCGTTGTTGAAAGCAGGCGCTGAGATCTTCACTCCAGCGAGTCCGCCAATGAAAACGGCAAGGATAAGAACGGTAACTCCCAGATAAAGGATCTGAACGTTTATGAAATCCCTCGGTTGCAGGATGAACCATACAGGTGCTGCTGCTGCGAAGAGCACATAGATGGAAAGAAGGATCATCCAAACCTTCGCATCGAGGGAGACGGGAAAGAGGATTCCCAGGCAGACCGAGGCAGCGCAGACACAGGCTGCCAGGATATATGCCATCAAGGTTCGGATACCTTTCTTGTAGATGAGATAGCCGAGGATGGGAGAGAAAAGGGTGATGATGATGACGGATGTTGAAGCAATGCCGCCGATGACACCCATCTCGACGCCATTCTCGACTTCAGTTCGAAGGAGCTTCTGCCCCGAATGCAGGCCTAGTTTCATCAAAGGCCATTTTGAAGTAAGAGAAACGGCCGTTAGGTTCAGGAATGCCGCCGTGACCAGAACGATCAACGTAAGAGTGAAAAGTATGAAAAGAGTGAATCCCCCTTTTCCCATCGACTTCCTGGCGATCTCCGCCATTGATTTACCGTTTTCTCTTATGCTTGCGAAGAGGGCCGAGAAGTCGTGGACGGCGCCGATGAAGATCCCACCGAAGACAATCCACATCCAGGATGGAATAACGCCGTAGAGGAGGGCGAGCGTCGGTCCAACGATGGGGCCTGCTCCGGCAATGGCACTGAAGTGGTGAGCGAAGAGAACATGAACTCTCGTTGGGACGTAGTCTCTGCCGTCGTTGATGGAAACGGCTGGTGTGGGTTTAGAGTCATCGACGCCAAGCTGCCGTGCGATGGATCGAACATGGTAACGGCTGGCTATCAGAAATGCGACAAAGGCCGATAACAGAGGAATGGCGACATTCATGCGATGCCTTTTTCAGATGCAGGCAAATAAATTTAGCACACCTCCATCCATGTGTCATATAAAAAAACCAGAGCAAGAAGCTCTGGCTTTTTTTAGATCGATTTTCGAGCTTATGGCCTTATCTCATCCTGATTTCGAGCACACTCATATTTGGGGTGAATGAATAACCTCCGTTGTAAATGACGGAGCTTTCGCAATCGATGTCGATTAACAGCGTCGTAACCTGACCGGCGACAACTGAGAAGATGATGGTCTGATTGTGATCTGCGAAATTATAGGTTCCCTGTTCTTCTGTCAGGTCCATATCCAGCACGGTCTCTTGATTGGAATTGATCACCGTGACGTGGCTGATATAGACGCTAATGAGCTTGTAGGTTCCATCTTCGAGGCTTATCGTTTCCGGAAGCGTAAATTCCTGGTGCATGGCATGCCTGTACTGAAGAAGATCTACAGTAACGGGTGGATCAAATGTATGTTTCTCTTCAACCCAGATCCCGTCGCTCTCTTTGGCTACGGTAATGCTTGAGATGGTCACTAGGACCGATGAGAGCGAGTCGATGGGCACATCGGTTACTGCGATCTCTAATTGGCCAGATCCCTTGAAGATATTGTTATCGGAATCACTGCAGGCCGGCAGATAAAACAAGGCGCAGCCAAGCAGGAAGGCAAAAAAGGTGTAGCCTGATAATCGTAGAATTTTCATCGCTCTCCCTCCAAATAGTTGGATTATATCCAGTTCATAGAACATCGAATCGATCTAGGAACATACAGATTAAAAATTATCTCCATCTATCGCCAAAAACAATGACAGATTTACATTTTTTTATGTCGCAGATTCAACAAATGGAAAGAATCTTTCATTGCGATTATGCTCATCCTATCGTGATATCGAGAAGATTTAGATGGGGACAACAGACAAGAATAATCAAAAATCCATTAATATACGCAATGAGGCTCTTGAATGTAGATGATCGGGAAGAAAGTAAATCTCTTCGTGCTTTTATTGTAGCGGATTGATTCTGTGCAACTGAATTCTGCCCTGAGAATTTTACTCCATCCCTCCTGCAGGTTCAACGTATCGGAACAGTAGGCTCCCAATTGCAAATTTAAATAGGCAGACGTCGGAGGTGCATCGTTAAGCCCCAGATTTCCATTTCCAGAGATGTCAGGACTTGCTTGAACCTTATCGATCATGATTGACTGCAACTGGTAAATTCCAGGGTCAAGAGTCATGGGTAGATCGGGAATAGTAAAGAAGTTACCATTCGCATTCACCTTTGCATCAAATGTATAACTTTTTCCTCCATAGAGGTCAAAAGGTTCCGTCCCGTCGATGTCAATTCTCTGTAACATCACTTTAGAGACGGTGATCTTTAAAGAAGTAAAACAGGCGCAGACCTGATCTTCACAGCTTTTAGCTGGATTGTAATCCCCAAAAGAGATGCCCTGCCAGGCCATGCCTAGCTGTGAAGAATGTGTAGAAACGACATCATCAGTACTTTCACAGCTCAAAATGACAATTAAGCTGATCAAGGAGAGCAATGAGATTGCCATAAGTCTCAAGAACTTCATTCGCTACCTCCGGATTTGAAAATTAGTCCACAAATCATACAACATATGCTTTAAAACTTCAATCGCCAGCTTGATTTCTCCCTCTTTCATGACGCAGGCCCCTCAAAAACTATATAGATCCTCTTGGCGTGATGCATTTTATACATTCATCAGAAGACAATTGCAATACTTATCGACGCTTCCCGCGAATTTTGCTGTATTCTTGCAGATTCCAATAAATTAGCCCGAATTCTTTCAACTTTCTGCAGGAGGAGCTCACCATTTGATCTCCTTGATGACTCCCAGCCAGATCAACAGGATCAATAGAAAGGTGTATCCCAGCGCGGCTACAAGCGAAAGGAAGATCTCTCTGACGCTCAACTTCTTGCTGAGCGCCTTCCTGGATCCTATGTACATCAGGAGGATTCCTGCAAAGTTCGTCAACCAGTAGCAAAAGATGATGAGAAAGGAGAAGTTCAGCGGCATCACCGTGCTGATAAGACTGGCAAGAAGCCAGGATACAGGAATGTTGATGAACACGTCATTCCACCAGCTCACCGGCGACAGGAGGAAACCGATCATCGCCAGTGCACCACCCGTAAGCCATTCTTTTCTCCTGCTCGCTGCAAATCCCATAGCCTCAAATTATACTATCCATAACTGCTTTATCAATATGGACATAGACATCAGGTTAGTATAATATTGGCTTCTATAGTTGACGGAAATCAAAGCCTTGGACGCAAGCTGAGAGCCGGCGAAGGTTGGTCTTTTCATTTTGAGAAAAGGGTGATGTATGGTGGAGAACATTCAGGAAATTTCACTCTTTGATCAGGTGGTCTCATTCATCGAAAAGGAAAAGTTCGTTGAGGCTAACCTGTATTCAGAATGCAACCTCTCCTCTCTAGCGACGATGAGAAGGGAGCTGCTGAATGTCATCACAAGATTTCAGTTGAAACCTGTCGTCTTCGCGGGGATCCAGTATCTGGGCCAGTTTTCGAGAGAGGAAAAGATTTACATGGCCATACTTGAATCGGCGCGAAAACTCTTCCTCTTCGGGGTTCCAGATGCCGAAGTTGGTCCGGTTCCAGGACTGTTTTCCGTTCCACTCGACGAAGGGAGATATACAAAAGACGTTTTTCTCGTCATCAACGGGACCGATTATTATGCGGCGATGATTGCGAAGGAGATAAGAAAGGATCTCTTCGAAGAGGATAAGAACCTCTATAAAGCGTTCATAACATTTGATCGGAAGATCATCAACATTGTCATTTCGATACTGAATTCCATCCTCATCGAGAAGAAAGTGGAACTCCCGCCGCCCATCGGAACGACCGATTCCTTTCTTGCCGAGGTCAATCAGAAAAGGATGAAAACGGTCATCTTTAACAGCCTCCTGAAGGATATAAGCATCCTCGGCGATCAGCTCTATAATTTTTCGGCCATCGACTCGCAATCAGGACTCTTCAATAAGAGATATTTCTACCTCCAGTTGATCAAGGAGGTGAACCGATTCGACAGAAAGAAATTGCCTTTTTCTCTGATCTTCTTCAATCTGAAGTGCGAGCAGGAGACATTAAACGGATCTGACTTATCGCCGGATGATGCCTATGCGGCAATGGCCGAAGTGATAAAAGCAGGCATAAGGAAATCGGATGACTTTGGTTTCAAGCTGAGGGAAGGGGAGTTCGCCATTCTCCTTGCAGAAACACCCGAGCAGGGTGCTGCGAGGGTTGCCGTGAGAATAGAAGATTCCTTTAAAACGAAGAATATCCCCGGCGTGATATTGAAGATAGTCATTTCGGAATTCAATAGGGGGAAGACCATCAAGTCCATCCTTGAATATGCCGAGAAGCGCTTAAGAGAAATGTAGTTACAACATGCTGGGTGTTGATTAAAGCCGCCTTATAACAGGGAAAAGCTTCTTGCGGAAAGATCATTCAGAGATTAATGTCCGGAAAAAAATCAGGTTTTGAACATATCGTTGATACTCTTATCAGGAGATACGACCCTGACTGGTTCTCCCGGAAGAATAGGAAAGATCCTTACAGGATCCTGATCTCCTGCCTTCTGAGCCTTCGAACGAAAGATGAAGTTACCTTGCCCGCCACGGAGAGACTCTTCGCATTAGCCCGCACCCCCGATGAGATGATGAAGCTGAAGGAACGCAGAATCGTGCAGATCATCTATCCTGTTGGTTTTTACAACGTCAAGGCGAAAAGGATAATCGAGATCAGCAAAACGCTTGTCGAGAAGTATGGATCGAGGGTCCCGGATGACCTTGAGACTCTCCTGACGCTCAAAGGAGTTGGCAGAAAAACGGCAAACCTGGTCATCAGCCTCGGGTATGGAAAGCCTGGGATATGTGTGGATACTCATGTACACAGGATCTCCAACAGGATAGGAATCGTCAGGACGAAGACTCCACACCAGACGGAATCTGCCTTGAGGAAGATCCTGCCAATGCAATACTGGATCCCCTTCAACAATGTTTTAGTAAGGCACGGCCAGGAGATATGCAAGCCTATTTCGCCGCTCTGCAGCGCCTGTCTTATTGAGAAGCTCTGTCGGAAACTGGGTGTGACGACGTCAAGATAGGGGATTGAAGTACCCGACTCCGGAAAGGGAAGCTATTACTTACTCTTCCTTCTCCTTCTCCTTCTCCTTCTCGAAGATCGTAATCTTCTTGATGACAACATCCTTCAAAGGTTTGAAGAAGGGTTCCTGGACAAGCTCGGTTGTCGGAACAACCGAGATCTTCTTTACTGCCT
>JBFMGF010000011.1:6311-23499 GCA_040752675.1 Acidobacteriota bacterium | reverse complement strand
TTCATGATTTCCTCCCACCCTATGGGTTAAGGACAGCAAAGTTGCTGTCTGTTGTTTTTTGTTTCATATCAACAGTATAACTCATTGGGTGGGATTTCTTATGCTAAAAATCGCTCAAACTAGGTTTGAGGGATTTGCCGTTTAATCCGCACAAAAGGAGCATTGTCATAAAACATTTCATATATCTTGACAACTTCAGGCTCTGTTATTGCAACTTCGAGCTTTGCATGGATGGTCGTGTATATTCCTCTCGTCAGTGGGACAAGGTGTGGGACAAAGGATATTTGAACATTTTGCGACGTTTCCATACTCAGTACGGCCTGAATTTCCGGTATATGCTGATGGTGAATAATTTTGTAGGCACGAATATTTTCGTTAACTTCAGAGAAACTTAACTCAAGACTTGCAGATCGACCCGCGCCGGAAACACCGGAAAGTGAAGTGATAATAATATCAGAGGCTGAGATGATTGACGCCTGTAGTGCGGGGAGAATGGCAAGAATTATGCTGGTAGCGTAACATCCTGGATTTGCAACAAGTCGTGCATGTTTTAACTCTTCCAGATAAAGTTCGGGCAATCCGTACACAGCCTCATTCAAAAGACTCTGTGATGTATGAGGGTGTTGGTAATATTCCTCATACAGCTTTGAGGATGGTAAACGGAAATCTCCGCTCAGATCGATGACGCGACTGCCTCTGCCAAGTAATTGTGGAACGATGTTCATTGATTCACCGGAGGGTAAAGCAGCGAAAATAACATCGACTGCGGTAAGTGCTTCATCCTCAAGGGATTGGTACTCCAAGTCCGTAAGACCTGAGAATACTGGATAGAGTTCAGCAACTTTTTTGCTGACAGAGGTTGCAGCTATGACGCTCTTTATACAGACATTGGTGTTGCGAGAGAGAATGCGGATGAGTTCCGCACCTGAATAACCAGAAGCACCAACAATAGAAACACTGATCATAAAAAGTTCAATCAATTCAATTTGAACTTGCATAAAAATACATCATCTTGTATTATTATGCAAGTGCTTTTTAAAAAAATTTTCTTAGAAGGAACCTAACCAATGAATGCTCTCGAACGAGAATCCAAGTACTTCTTCCACACCTACAAGCGCATCCCTTTGGAGATCGAGAGGGGGAAAGGTGTCTATCTCTACACCAAAGATGGAAAGCGCTATCTTGATATGTTTGCAGGACTTGCAGTAAATGCTCTTGGGTATGGACATCCCAAGGTACTAAAGGCAATCGAGGAACAAAGTCGCAAATATATCCACCTTTCCAATTATTACCTCCAGGAACCGCAAATCCAATTAGCTGAACTCCTGGTCAAGTATTCAGGCTACCCAAAAGTATTCTTCTCAAATAGCGGAACAGAGGCTATTGAGGGTGCCATTAAGATTGCTCGAAAGTGGGGCTCAAAACGAGGAAAGACAGAAATCCTCTCTTTCTCCAACGCTTTCCATGGTCGCACGATGGGTGCACTTTCCATTATGGATCGACCGAAGTATCGCGACGGTTACGCACCGTTTCTTCCAAATTGTCGAATTGTTGAATTCAATAATCTCAAAGTGTTACACTCCGCAATCAATAACAGTACTCTCGCAGTTGTGTTGGAGTTTATTCAAGGTGAAGGTGGGATATGTCTTGCCTCACCCGACCTTGTTGAGAAACTAAAAAATCTAAAAGCAAAATATGGCTTTCTCATCATTGCCGATGAGATTCAATCTGGGTTGGGGAGAACAGGAAGGTTGTTCGGTTTCCAGCACTACGATGTACAACCCGATATTGTTGTCATCGCAAAACCGTTGGGCGGAGGACTACCGCTTGGAGCAATCTTAGGCGGTGCTATTGTTGCTGATGTTCTACAGCCAGGTGTACATGGGACTACGTTCGGAGGAAACCCTGTCGCATGCGCAGCAGGAGTCGTTGTGCTTCAAGAGATTATGGAAAACGGACTCATAAATAACGCCAATCAGATGGGTCAAATCTTGAAATCGAAACTTCTCGAAGTGAAAAAAGAATTTCCAACTCTTGTAAGAGACGTTCGAGGCTTCGGCTTGATGGTAGGAATGGAGCTAACCCGTGAGTGCGATAGTATTGTTGCTGCTGTACGAGAACAAGGCGTACTTGTGAATTGCACAAATCAGAATGTGGTACGTTTCCTGCCGTCTTTAATCATCAACGAACAGCATATTGAAGAAACAATCAGGGTATTGCGAGAAGCATTTAAATCATCAACGAAAGCATGATTCATTCACTATTAAAAAATGGAATCATCAGGGAATCATTGTCCATGGAACCTGAGACACGGTTTGCGATTGTGGTTGATGACCAAGCAGCCGGAGTCATTGCCTTCGGTCTTCATCGTGATGTGGAGCGCGTTTCAGCCGAGATAGGTTACTGGCTCGGCGAACCGTTCTGGAATCGCGGGATCATGACGGAGGCACTCAAGGCTGTAACCGAATATGCCATCAAGAAGCACCAACTTGCCCGCATTTACGCCCTTCCATTTGAATGGAATCATGCTTCATGCCGGGTATTGCAGAAAGCCGGATATTTGCTGGAAAGGCGCATGCTTCGAAGCGCCATCAAGATGGTAAGATCATCGACCAGTTCCTCTACGTCTACATTGTCTTAGAATAATTTGGTAGACTTATGATAGATACGCATGCACATCTTGACTTTCCTCAGTTCGAAAAGGACAGGGAAAAGGTCATTGAGCAGGCTTTTTCATCAGGTGTCAAAGCCATCATCAACATCGGGATAGACCTGGAATCATCACGGAAGTCGATTGCTCTGGCAGATGCTTACGAATCTATTTATGCCACAGTGGGCTTTCATCCTCACAACGCCTCCCGATGGAATGAGGAGGCGCTCAAGGAGCTTGAAACACTCGCCACTCATCCAAAAGTGGTTGCCATCGGTGAGGCCGGTTTGGATTTCTACCGCAACCTCTCCTCCGAGGAGAGCCAGATGAAAGCTTTCCGTGAGCAGATCGAGTTAGCGCTGCGGCTCAACCTCCCCATCGTCATCCATATTCGAAATGCTTATAAAAGGGGACTGGAAATCCTCTCGCAGTACTTCATCAAAAGAGAAAAATCTGGGATTCTTCACTGCTTCTCCGGCGATGAGGAAGACGCCAGGGAAGCCCTCTCACTGGGATTCCATCTTGCCTTCAATGGAACTCTGACCTATCGAAATTCAAAAGCAGCCGGAGTCGTGAAGAAACTTCCTCTCAATTCCATTCTGATTGAGACCGATTGCCCCTATCTGACACCAGAACCCTTCCGGGGGAGAAGGAATGAACCAAAACTGGTGAAATTGGTCTTAGAAAAGATGGTGGAACTTTTTCCTTCTTCCACCTTTGAGGAGCTTGATCAATGGACCTCCCGGAATGCGAGAAACGTCTTGGGGATCAAATGAGTTTTATGAAAATATGACGCAATCGGGCAAGCAAAGATTCAGAGCTTGAGAAACCAGATTTATTCGTAGCGGAGGGATTCAATCGGGTTGAGGCGTGAGGCTTTCCAGGCCGGGTAAGTTCCAAAGAAGAGACCCACCAGAACCGATACTCCAAGTCCAGCCATGATCGCCTCAATCGAGAACTTCGCCGGAAAGGGACTTGCATACCCCACAAGCTGGGCTATCCCGATTCCAACCATAACTCCAGCCGCACCGCCAGCCAGAGATAGAGTGACAGCCTCCGTCAGGAACTGCTGGAGGATGTCTCGGCTCCTCGCACCCAAAGCTTTACGAATTCCGATCTCACGAGTGCGCTGTTTCACATTCATGAGCATGATGTTCATCACGCCCACCCCGCCAATAACCAGGCTGATCCCCGCAATGACGAGAGTCGCCGTGCTGATTCCTCCTGTGACCTGACGGAATGTCCGGATATACCGGTCGGGAGTCCGGATGGCAAAATTGTTCGGCTGGTCAAATCGCAGACCCCGCCGGTCTCGCAGAATCTGTGTCCCCTGCTCGATGGCCAGCTCAACCCACTCGGGCTTCTTCGGCACCGTGGCGATGACACATCCATAGTCTTTCTTTGCTTCGGGCCAGATCTGGTCAAAGATTCCCATCGGGATCACCATCTGTTGATCGGCACCGCCCTGATCCAGGAAGGAGCCCTTCTGCTCAAATATGCCGATGACCTCAAAGGGGCGGCCATTGATTGAGATCATCCTGCCCAGAGGATCCAATCGAGGGAAGAGAGCTTCGGCAACTCCCTTGCCTATCACCGCCACCTGCGCTGAGTGGAGTTCTTCTCCCTGTGTGAAGAACCGACCCCGGCCAACGAAGTGGCTATTGGCCTCAGGATACACGGCCGTAACACCGCCGACAATCGCTCCTGTCGCCCGCCGGTCGCGGTAACGAACATTTATATCACTGAAATGCCATCTTTCGGGAGAGACATAAGCGATTGCCCAGGCATATCGTCGTATCGCTTCAGCGTCATCAAGAGTCAGATTGGGACGGAGCCGCTCCTCTTCCCGAGGAGGACCACCAAAATCTGCCTCGAGCTTCTGGAACTGTACAAGATAGGCGCCAAAGCTCCGGAATGAAGCGATGAACTGTTGATTGAACCCCTGAATCAGAGAAACCATGACGATGACGGTGGCAACTCCGATAATGATCCCGAGGCATGTCAGCGCGGATCGCAGTTTGTACATGTTCATGTATCTGAACGCCGAAGCGGCGTTTTCGAATCTCGCCATCAGGTGTCTGCGTAATGTCATTGTCTTATTTTATTCTGATCGTATCGCTTCAACAGGGTCGAGGCGGGATGCTCTCAGAGCAGGAACCCATCCGGCGAGGAGGCCTGAAAGAACGGACACGACAAGACCTATCGTCATGAGAAAGAGACTAACCCTCGCCGGAAACGGGGTGTAAGCTTCCACCAGCTTCGAGGCTATCCAGCCAAAACCAATTCCCACGATCCCTCCAAATGTTGACAATGTCATGGCTTCAAAGAGGAACTGGCGCCTGATGTCTCGGCGCCTCGCGCCAATGGCTTTCCGGATGCCGATTTCCTGAGTGCGTTCCATGATCGAAGCGAACATGGTGTTTGCAATGGCAACGCCCCCAACGAGGAGCGATATCGATGCAATCCAGATCACAAGCGCGAATCCAAAGAAGGTGATCTGCCGCCAGAAAGACTGCAGAGCCTCTGCATCGATGATATCGAAAGGATCGGGATCGCGGTAGGAAGTTCCTCGCCTCGAGCGCATGACCGTTCGGACACCTTCCATGACGGAAGGGATAGAATTCGAATCAGGGGCCTCAACGAAGATATCGATGCTGCGGCTCTTTCCCATCGCTTTCTCATACGAAGAGAAAGGAACAAGAACGACCTGATCCTGACTCTGACCGAAGATTTTTCCCTGGCGGATTAACAGACCGACGATCCGGAATGGCTTACCGGAAACCTTGATCAAGCGCCCGATCGGATCGACATTGGGGAAAAGTTGATCCTTCACATCCCAGCCGACCACAGCGACAGGGCGCGCCGCACGATCTTCCACATCCGTGAAGTAGCGCCCATCATCGAGCTCCATCCCCACCATCCAGGGCATCTCCGGTCCCGTGCCCACAAAGAAGGTATCCGCAAGCCGGCTCCCCTCGGCATAAACAGCCTGTTGCGAAAAGACACGCGGACAGACACGGACTGCTTTCGGAACGAGGCGGCGCACTGCATCGACATCTTCAAGCGTGATATCCTTCCTCTTCATCGCCTGAAGGAACTCCTCGCGGCTCGTTATGATGCCGAACTTTGTGATGATGAATGTATTCGGTCCAAGCTGGTTGATGATGTTAGCAGCATACTCGTTCAAACCGCTGACCACGGAGATCACTGCAATGATCGTCGTGACGGCGATGATGATCCCTAGCAGATTCAGGAACGATCGCATCTTATGGGCACGGATCGACTCCAGTGCGATCCGGAACATCTCCAGTGTGATCACTTCGATTCTTCCTTAGATTCCCCAGCTCCGAGAGTATTGTTCACGGTGATTTTATCCCCGGGTTTCAGCTCACGCAGCGCGCTGAAAGGACCAACTATAATCTCCTCACCTTCCTTGAGACCTTCCAGTGCTTCAACATCGAGTTCCCCCTTGATCCCGGTCTTGACCTTGCGAAAGACAGCCTTTCCATTCTCGACAATATAAACTCCCTCCACATCCCGCGCGCGGGAGGCAACCGATTCTATTTTTCCAGCCTCGGTAGCCTGGCGCTCTTCTCCCTTCGCATCGGGCAGATTCTTCTCCTCTTCATCGCGGAGGACCAGAGCCCCCATCGGGATGGCAAGGACATTTTCTCGCCTGCCAGTCTCGATGTCAGCCGTGACGGTGAGACCCGGGCGGAGTTGTTCAGGGTGTTCGGTGAGAGCAACCTTGACCTTGTAGTCCGTACCCGTGGCTGAGCCTCCCAGGGCTGATAAACCCTGGATGGGGCTGCTTCCAATCTCCGAGACAACTCCCGGGAAGGAAGTATCAGGAAAAGCATCGATCAAGACTGAGGCCTTCTGACCGATGCGCAGGAGTGGAACATCGGTCTGATCCACCTCGAGCTCCGCTTCCACACTCGCCATATCAGAGATGGTCATGAGGACCGTGCCGGGGTTGTTCATCGTCCCGGTCACCACAACTTCACCACGCTCGACATTGCGGCGGGTCACGATGCCATCCATGGGAGCGCGAATCTCCGTCTTTGTCAGCTCATCTTCGGCGGCCGCCAGCTCCGCTTTCGCCTGAGCCACTTGCCTTTCCACCCGTTCCTCTGTTGCCATATTCTGGTCATAGAGACTCTTCGCACGGTCGTATTCGGCTTCCGGAATGATCTTCTCATGGAACTGGCGCTCGATCCGTTCGAGATCACGTCTCGCCTGTGCCGTCGCTTCGCGGGACCGGACAAGCTCTGCTTCAAGAGCTTTAAGGCCCCACCTGCGAGAATCAACCGCCGCGGCATAGCGGGTCTGATCGATGACAAGGAGAAGATCGCCCTTCTTGACCCGCATTCCCTCCTCCACGTTGAGCTCTGTGATCTGCCCCATGATGTTGGCTGAGAGTTCGACCTTTGTTCGTGCCTGAATCGTCCCATTGGCGGTCACAAGGGAGGTGAGATTCTTCTTTTCGACCTTCGTCGTGCGTACCTGCTTCCCCTTCGGCTTGCTGTACTGAATCGAAACGATAACCACTGCGGCTATGATTGCAACCACGATTGATCCGATGATGATTTTCGTTCTCCTTTTCATGAAGTTATGATCTCCTTTTCATAGTTCTGATCTTCAGGAATCCTTTTTAGATGATTATACGAATATCTTTCCTCTTTGTTCTCATAACAGCTTTACACCAAACAACATAAATATTAGGTAACGTTCAAAAGTTTTGACATTTAAAGGTCAAGTGCAGCGGTAACCTCCTTCAACATATTCTCATCAGGAATAGGAATCTTCAAGTAAGATCGTCCTGTTTTTTCATCCTTCTCGACCAAACCGAAACTGCGATTCTTCCCGCTTCCTCCAGACGCAGCGACCAGAGTTCCAAGATTCCTTAAAAATGAAGCGGCCGACTCAAGAAGAGGCTGCAAAGGATGAGCAGGTTCCATCATCGGCTCTCCAAAGAGGAGAAAGTCTTATCGCGCAGGACGCTATTGCCATCGAAATACCTGGAAGCCAGCCGGCGAAGTCCTGCCGGTGCATCAGAACCCGCAGAGAATTTCACAAGGCGCCTGGAGCCGTAAAGTAAATAAACTTCCGAAAAAGGAGGCTGATAACCATTCTTAAGCATACTGCAAGTGCGCCGGTTCTTTCTGAATCGTGCCAGAGTGAATTCAATGTGCTTACACGTTCCCAGGGTGTTCACCGCGAAATCGGGACAGGAGCAATAATTCAGGCCAAGCCCATCACCGCGTATCACCACTCGATAGGTACGCTTTGTTGCCGGATTCGTGACGAGGAATTCCGAGAAAACCGGATGGCTGCCAATGTTCTTGATTTTGAAGCTCTGCAAAATCGCGTATTGCCGCCGGAGCTCTATCTGCCATTGTTCCAATGTCAAATCAGGCGATTTGTGCGTAGCGCTTATCTTTTTTTTGCCGGAGGGACTGAGGTTTTGAGCTTTCTGTTTTCAGCTTTCTTCAAGAAGGGCTTTACTCTTCTGCCAATGACTTCCATATCTCGTACAGATTTTCAGGATATAGAGTGGCAGATTAGCAGAAAAGTTAAGATAAATCCATAGAGAATTTGACTAATGTGACAGATGACACATTAGCAATTATCTATAAAACTGCGGTTCGATGCTATACTGAATTGAGTGCAGTTCAGGATATCTTTTTACGGCTGATAGCTATTATGAGGGAGGATCAAGCTATGAAAGTTATTCTCATCGGTGCAACTGGAACAATTGAAAGAGCTATCATGCATGCTATCGGGAATCGCCACGAGGTGATTCCGGTGAGCTTCAGCAAATCTGTGATTAAGGTTGATATTGCTGACAGGGCATCCATCACGAAAATGTTCGAAACGATAGGACGGGTTGATGCCGTAAGAGGTGCTTGATGCAATAAAGTAGGCATATTGCGGCGTCATGACAAAAATCCTCTCAAATGCCTTAGAAGGTCGCATTCATATTGAGAAATTAATATAGGAATCCTTTATAAAGAAATTCTAACCAACATTAACCTTATTTGGTAAAATTAAAACGATAATGAGGAATATATATAATGAAGCCCAAGCGATACATCGTATGGTCAACGAATAAAGAGATCGATCTTAATGATCCCTGGCAAAGGAAGTGGTACATTGGAGAGGTCCTATCCAAAGGAAGGGCTGAGGATATAGCTGAATTAGACTGGGAAGAGGTCAAAACTCTTCTTCCAGTTCTCCAGTTGCCTGAAAGAGTTCGAAAGTTCTGGGAGTTTTACTTTGAATCTACTAAAAGGTAAGGGGACATTAACGGTGATTCAGCAGAATCTTCTGAAAGAATTCGGTAAGCTCCGTGATGCTTCGTTCTTTTATCTGACGGGTGGTACAGCTCTGGCTGAATTCTATCTGGGGCATCGTCGCTCTTTTGACCTGGATTTCTTCACTTCTGAAAAAGACTTAATCATTCCCTTTTCCAGGATCGTTGAGGAAAACTTGTCAATGCAAGAATACTCATTCAATATTATTCGCCGATTTGAATCGTTCGTCGAGCTGGAAGTCAATAGAGAAGGAGAAAAGATCCGTCTGCATCTTGCCTATGATTCCCCCTTTCGATTTGAGGAGCCACATCTTTCCAGTCTTGGCGTAAATGTCAATGATTATAAGGATCTCATTGTGGATAAAGTTCTCACCTTCTTCGGGAGGTGGCAACAACGGGATGCTGTGGACCTGTATTTCATCCTCCAGACAAGACCGATTGAAGAATTGATCACGATAGCAAAACAGAAAGATCCGGGATTTGATCTTTATTGGTTCAGCATGGCTCTCAAGGAAGTTGACGCCTTTCCGGATGACATAGAAAAATGGCCTGTCGATATGCTTGTGAAATTAGATGCTGGAGAATTAAAGAGTAGATTTTTAAATCTTGCCCGGGACATGATGTATAAAATCAAAGAAGAAAACAAGGATGGGAAGGTGTAGTGAATCTATCGTCAGAAATACTCAAGAATAGATCACCGATTCTATCTTTCTCTTCCTTTGTTCGCTCCTGACAATCATTTTTCTAAAGACATATGCTAACAGGAGTTTACATTAATGATGGCATGGATAAACAGGGAAAACAGAGCCAAGCGCTGCCAAGTGCAAAGAGGAAAATCTTATCCATTAGAATGAAACGATTTTTTCATATCCATTAAATTTTTCTACAAGAATATGATGATCGCGTAAGTTGATCACAGCCGAGCATCCAACAGAGAGGGAAAAGAGCGGCAAGCGAAAAAACGAAATTCTTATCCTTAATTTCTTCCATAGGAACATTTCCTCGCTTACAATGATTTGATAAAATGCGAAATGCCATCCGCGCTCTGTCTGAATAGGCTGTATGATGCATCGCTGATAGATGACTCGATTGGGCAATTGACTTGAGTGATCAGCATGATTGAATCCGGAAAAAAGACGATCTATTTCTTCGAGAGAGGGAATCCATCGCCGCTGGGCGCGGCTTTGCTCCCGCTTTCCTCTAACGCTGTCCAGTATGGGATGGGACTATTTGAGACTATGAGGGTCTACTCGTCGGTTGTTCCCTTTCTTGACGAACATCTGGAAAGGGCTGAGAGGTCAATGAGCATCCTCGGCCTGAAGTGTGATCTCCCCCGTGAAGAACTGAAGAATACGATTTACAGGTCGATCAATGAAAGCTCCATTCAGGAAGGATCTGTCAAGATCCTCTTTCCAGTCAACGATGCCTCGTTTGAGATCAGCCGATACGCCGTTATAGTTTCCGGGGAGATTCCTTACGCTTCAGACATCCACGAACAAGGAGGAAGAGCCATCATCCTTGGATGGAGGAAGAATAGCCGGTCGCGACTTTCGGGAATGAAGACGTTTAATTATATGGAGAATCTTCTGGCGAGAATGGAGGCAAATAGAAAGGGTTTCGATGAGGCAATTCTTTTAAACGAGAAAGGGAATATCTGTGAGGGGGCTTTCTCTAATCTCTTCTTCATCAAGGGGAAGGTAATATACACTCCCTCTCCAGGGCAGGGGATCCTCTCCGGGATCACGAGGGGAAAGGTTATCCGAATAGCGAGTCAAAGCGGGTTCAAAATCTACGAGGGGAAGGTGGCAGTATCGAGAATCAAGGATGTCCATGAGGCATTCATGACATCCTCACTGGCGGAAATTATCTCTCTCGTAGAGATTGGGAAGATTAGAATCGGGAACGGAATCCCCGGAGAAAAGACCAGGACGCTCCATGACCTCTATAGAAGAGCGATCCACAATGAAATCATGAAGATCAATTCAACCCTCAGGAGACAGGTATGATTTTTATCGAGGCTTTCTTCATCTTCCTCATCGTCTGGTTCATCGTCGTCTTTCTTCATGGCCTGTTCCACTCGATGAAGCGAGAATAAGGAAATTGACTCGCCTTTTTAATAGGTGTATATTTGGAATGTTTGTTGCTGATTCCGGACTACCGGCTTCAAAAGACCGACGCTATAAATAAAAATCATATTTATATATGCAATTTATCCAATGAGGGATGCTTCCTCAGTATTATCCTGCTATATGTTGTTATATGCGTTTTCACGATTGCATGTTGAGGACTTAACATCTCTTGGATCTTAGATGTGAGGTTTCATGAAAATCTTGAATCATCTGTGACAAGGGGGCGTTATGAGAAAAAATTTGAATGCAGTATTGTTTTTTCCGATAGCTTTTCTCGTTTTGCTTAAAGTCATCAGCGGCTTGCAGGCAGCGGGTGCTGCGGAGGGTGCTGGCAGCCCTGAGCCGAAGAATGGCTCCATATCATCAGTCATCCTTCCCAAGCTGAAAGGGGAACTGCCTCTGGTAATGGGATCGGCGCAGAAGGATGCGATCATTCCCATCAGCATAGTTCTCAGGGAGCAAGTTTCCAGAAGCGAGATCCTCGTTCTTGGTCAGGGGAAATCGAAGGCTGAGCGTCTGAAAGCCATTTCGGTGCGCTTGAAGGAAGTAGCCTCAAGGTCGCAGCTTCCCATCCTCTCAATCCTGGAACGTGAGAAGCAGGGAGGCCATGCCAGAAGGATCAGGCCGCTCTGGCTCAGCAACGTTATTGGCGTCGATACGACGAGAGCCATTATCGAGGAGATTGCCGGAAGACCGGATGTAAAGTACATTAACTACAATCCCAAACGCGATGTCTTTCTTCACACCCGGGCGTCGTCAAATTCCTCCGCTGCATTGCAATCACAGGGGATACCGGCAGCAGCTCCAGCGGCAGAGCCTCTTGAGATCGAATGCGGCGTCGAGCTGATGCGAGCTCCCGATGTCTGGGATCTGCTCGGAATCACCGGAGACGGGGCAGTCGTGGCAGTAATAGATACAGGGGTATGCCTCAACCATCCCGACATCGTGAATCAGATATGGGTTAACCCAGGGGAGGACCTCGATCATGATGGGGTCATCATGGATCCCGACGACGAGAACGGCGTCGACGATGACAGCAACGGCTTCATCGATGACTTCGTCGGCTGGAACTTCGATCTGGGGAACAACAATCCAGATGACCAGAACTCGCATGGTTCTCACGTCGCGGGAACTGTGGCCGGCGATGGGACGTCCGGGACCAAAGCCGGAATGGCACATGGTGCGAAGATCATGGTCGTTCGTGTAGGCGTCACCTTTGCAGATGAGGTGGATGTCTGGAACGCCATGCAGTATGCGGCTGATAACAACGCGGATCTCATCTCCATGAGTCTCGGCTGGCCGCATAATCAGAACCCCGACCGCGCCACCTGGAGGGCAAACTGCGAAAATACGATCGAGATGGGAACGGCTATGGTTATAGCAGCCGGGAACGAGGGAAGCGGTAATGAACCCGATAACGTGAGAACACCCGGAGATGTTCCCAGGGTCATCACAGTGGGAGCCACGGATTGCAACGATGAAATTGCTGGCTTCTCATCCCGTGGGCCGGTAACCTGGCAGGATGTGGATCCTTACAACGATTATCCCTATCCACCCGGTCTCATCAAGCCAGATGTCTCGGCACCGGGTGTGGATACGAAATCGCACAACTTCTGCAGCGGGTACTCTCTGAAAAGCGGGACTTCGATGGCAACACCGCACACGGCGGGGGCTGCCGCACTGATGGTATCCGCCGATCCAACCCTCTTTCCGGATGACATCAAGGAAGTTCTCGAGCAGACTGCGGTTGATCTGGGTGTTCCAGGGAAAGACAACGAGTATGGTTCCGGGCGCGTGGATGCTTATGAAGCGGTTAATCAGGTGGCAGGGAAGATCACCTATCACAGTCACACCATTGATGACAGCAATCCAAACTACGGGAATGGCGATGGAAACGTCGACTTTGGAGAAACGGTCACGATCAGGGTCACGTTGCGTAACAAGGAGACGACTCCGGCAACCAATGTCTGGGCTGTTCTCACCACGAAAAATACCGGGGTCATCATCAGGGATAAAGTTGCCTATTATCCGGACATCGCGGGAGAGGCGACGGCCGAGTCCAAGCCTCCGCATTTCACGATTACGGTCAATGAGGGATGTGGAGCGCTTATCAAATTCAAAATGGAGATCCACCACGATAGTGGTGCCATATCTCACACGGGATTTTCAGTGAGGGTGGGAGAGGAGACTGAAACTACTTTCTTCCAGGATGACATGGAAACCGATAAGGGATGGGCAGTCAGCGGGACGGCAACAGCAGGGATCTGGGTAAGAGAGGACCCCTATGAGGTCAAGGATTCCGAAGGTCGACTGGTCCAGCCTGAGGATGACACGACGGCTTCTCCTGGCGTGAAGTGCTGGGTGACAGGAAATCCGAGGCCGTCCGGGAAGTTTCAGCCAGGGGATGGAGATGTGGATGGAGGTGCTGCCGTTTTAGAGTCTCCAATCTTCGATGCCACGGGTGCGGGGATCATGACGCTGGATCTTAATCGCTGGTTCTATCATGTCAAGTCGGATGAGTATGACTCGAGCTTTTTCGAGCTGGCGGTTTCGAACAACGGCGGCTCAAGCTACAGCATCCTGGAAAGAGTTGAGGGGATGTCAAATCAATGGCTGTCAAAGAGCCTCAATGTTTCAAGCATCCTGCAGCCATCCTCACAGATGAGGATACGAGTCCGCGTAGTGGAGGAGAGTGGCTGGGGCATTCCGATAGGAGATATCATCGTTGAAGGGCTGATCGATGATGTCCGATTCTACGGAACACATTATGAGTGCGATGTGTTCACGGCTCCTCCTGCCAATCCACCCAACAAGGTTGGAGATACGCTGCAAGTCACAAAAGAGGAAAACAACGTCAGGCTGGAATGGCAGGCACCGCCCACGGATGCCACTCATGATGCCGCCACGCTGTACAGGATCTACCGTTCTGATAAACCCGACACAGGTTTTGCGGAGTTAGGATCGGCGACGGCGACATTCTATCTCGACCTGAAGGAACTCGACGATTTGGACAGTCATTATTACAAAGTCGTGGCAGAAAACGGCGGCGGTACCGAAACAGATTGATTGAAAAATCTCTCGCTCGATGAAGTAACATTTTCCTGTCTCTTAATGGAAAATCTTCTAAGGAGAGGATAAAAAATGGTGCCTAGGGACGGAATTGAACCGCCGACGCCAGGATTTTCAGTCCTGCGCTCTACCGACTGAGCTACCTAGGCACTCGCAATCTCTAAAGTTCCTCTCGGAACCTCATTTTTGTTGCTATAGGATACCACTTTTCCTGTGATTTGTCATCGCACTTTCTCGATTTGGTGAATTGTTGAGAAGGTTCCATCCATAAGAATTGTTATATTGACATTTGTATATTACGAGCGTATAAAAAAGATTGTCAGACTCTGCACAAATGCAGGAGTGTAATGCGATAAAACCTTTTAGAGAGGTAGTAGGGCCATACCTGCGGAGGGATGGAGCCTTGAAAGTGAGGTCATTCATGAACAGCCAGAGGCGATTCAAAACGTTAGCAGCAGTTTTTATCTTCTTCATCATAGCTTTTAGCTTGCAGGAATATGTCTACACCCAGGAAGAGGATTATCTCCTCAACCCGCCTCTCCTTCTGAGAGTGACAATCTTAGATAAAGAGAGGGAGATCCCTCTCCTTGCGGGGTATCAGCTTGATGTGGCAGGGATCAACGTCAAGGAAAACACGGTTGATATCATCGGAGATTATCCGACCTATCTGAACCTGATCGCAGGAGGGTTCACGACGGAGATCGTAAGAGATCTGACCCCCACGACCGAAGAAATTCTGGGATTGAGCGATTATCTTAATCCCGACGAGATTGAGCAGAAGCTCAACGAATATGAAGCAGCCTACCCGGCCCTGGCGAAAAAGTTTCAGTATGGCACGACTGAGGAAGGGAGACCGGCGTGGGCTATGAAGATATCCGATAACGTGACGGTCGAAGAGGATGAAGCAGCCGCCCTCTTTGTGGCCCAGCACCATGCAAGGGAAGTGATGACCCCTGAAATAGCCATGGATATCATTGATTATCTCCTGACCAGGTACTCAACAGATCAGGAAGTCAAATACTGGGTTGACAACAGGGAGATCTGGGTGCTGCCGACGCATAACCCTGATGGCTCCAACTATGTTTTTACCATTGATAACATGTGGAGAAAGAACAGGAGAAACAACGGCGACGGGACATACGGCGTCGATCTCAACAGGAACTATCCATTTAAGTGGGGAGGCTGCAATGGTTCGAGTGGCTCAACAGGAAGCGATACATACAGGGGACCCTCCCCTGCTTCAGAGCCGGAAACACAGGGAATAATGAACCTCACCCAGGACCACCGACCCTTGGTCAACCTTTCCTACCATTCTTACAGCGAGCTTGTCATCCATCCCTTCGGTTGCACCAACGTCTATCCATCACCCCACGAAAAGAAGGTCTTTCGTGAGATCAGCTCGGATATGGGAGCCCGCTTGTTCAATGATGCCGGGACTGGCTACTACGCCAATGGAACTGGATGGGAGCTCCTCTATGCTGTAGATGGTGAGATGAACGACTGGTTTTACGGAGAAATGGGATCCTATGGTGTGACTATCGAGGTGAACCAGTCTTTTCAGCCTGACTATGAGACATGGAGGGATTCCACCGTTTTCAGAAACCGTGCAGGATGGCAGTATCTGTTGAATAGAATGGACGATTCAAGCATCTACGGTCACACATACGATGCCTGCGCTGGAAGTCCGATCTCTGCCAATCTTTCGCTGGATGAGGTCGTCTTTTCGTTCGGCGAATCGACGAGAACGAGTGAGCCTCAACATGGTCGCTATCAGTGGATAACCCAGCCTGACAAATTCCATATCAATTTCTGGAAGGAGGGGTATTATTCGCAGAAATGGCCGGTTAACATCCGATTCGCTTCAGTGTTGAAGGATGCTTACCTCGTTCCCGAAGGTTCCTTCGACCTTGACTATTATGCTCACCGCATCCTCGATTCCGATCAGGACAACGACGGCGAGGCCGATCCGGGAGAGACCGTCGATATGCCTGTGACGATATATGCCACGGGGGGAGACGTTGGAGCGATTACGGCAACGCTCTCGAGCAGCGACCCGAATGTCTCGATCCTCGATTCCTCTGCAACTTTCCCGGACATTCCGGCGGGAGGGACCGCGGAATCGCTCTCGAATCATTTCAAGATTTACGTTTCTTCTGAAGCCCTCGATGGACATGAGATCCCGTTCACGCTGACCTTTACATCCAACAAGACACTCTGTCGATCCGAAACTTCATTTATGGTCAGGGTAACAAAAGGGTTTGAATCGTGTCCATTCGCTGCTGAATATCTGGAATCCGACCCGGGGTGGACCATCGAGAACAGTGATTCGCTTGGCTGGGAATTTGGACCTCCGGCAGGAGCAAGCGGTGGTCCTCCTTCGGCTCATACGGGGACGAATGTTTACGGAACCAACCTGGATGGGAACTACGGGAACAATGCGGACTACAAACTGACCACTCTTGCCTACGATCTACGTGGGTTGAGAAATGCAGAGCTACGATTCTGGAGATGGCTGAACAACGAGGAGGGAGCCGACCTCGCCTCAATCGAGATCAGCACCAATGGCGTTGACTTCCAGGAAATCTGGAAGGGGTTTGGGAGAGATACGCAGTGGGAAGAGTACAGGTATGACGTCTCAAGCATCGCGGATCAGGAGGATCTCGTTTACATCCGCTTCAGGCTTAAGAGTGATTCCTACTCGTCCAAGAGCGGATTCTATATCGATGACGTCACCATCTGCGGAGAGGAGGTCCCGAGCTCTGCTGGAAAGGTTAAATATTACAGCCATACAATCAACGATTCCAACTCCAGCTATGGGAATGGCGATGGTGAGATAGACATCGGCGAGACTGTAACCATGGCCGTCACCGTGAGGAATACGAAGGACTCAACAGCCACCGCTGTTTCAGGTATCCTCACAACCACTTCTACTGGAGTTACTATCAATAACAATTACGCCACTTATCCCGATATTGCGGCGGGGGTAACCGCAGAGTCCGATTCTCCGCATTACACCTTTACCGT
>JBFMGF010000011.1:0-6211 GCA_040752675.1 Acidobacteriota bacterium | reverse complement strand
CCGCTGTTTCAGGTATCCTCACAACCACTTCTACTGGAGTTACTATCAATAACAATTACGCCACTTATCCCGATATTGCGGCGGGGGTAACCGCAGAGTCCGATTCTCCGCATTACACCTTTACCGTTGATTCAGGATGCGGGAATGACATCATCTTCACGCTCGAGACAAGGTATGACAATGGCTCTTCGGCTGTATCGCAATTCAAAGTGAAGGTCGGAACGCTTTCAACCGTAACCGTCCTGAACGATGACATGGAATCCGACATGGGATGGATGACGGAAGCGACTGCAACAAATGGTCTGTGGGTGAGGGAGGATCCATGGGGTGTGACTGACTCGGCTGAAAACCAGGTCCAGCCGGAGGATGACACGACACCTTCTCCCGGAGTGAAGTGCTGGGTTACTGGGAATCCTCGTCCGAAGGGGAATTTCGATCCAACGGATGGAGATGTCGATGGCGGGTACGTCAGGCTGATCTCACCGACATTCGATGGTGATCGCGCCGTTGCACTCGACATGAGCCTTCAGAGATGGTTCTACCTCTGGAAGGCCAATGACTTCGATTCGAGCTATTTCCTGATCGACGTTTCGAACGACGGCGGTTCGACATACACAAAAGTGGAACAACTGGATGCCAATGCCAACAACTGGAGTCTCGTGAACTATGATCTGACAGATTTCATTAACTCGACTTCCAGCATGAAAATCAGGATCACAGTGCACGAGAGGTTCGATTACGTGACGGGGGCGGACTCCGTGATAGAAGGGCTGGTGGATGATGTCAGAATAGAGCGTCAGAGATATGAATGCGAGTCGTTCACTCCACCATCCATGCTGCCGCCTAATCCCGTCGGAGACACGCTCAGGGTAACCAGGAAAGAGACGCATGCATATCTGACGTGGGATGTTCCTCCATCCGATGCCAGCCATGATCCGGCGACTTTTTACAGGATTTACAGATCACTGGCGCCGGATTCAGGCTTCGTGGAGATCGGCAAGCCAACTTCACCTTTCTATATCGACGTGGATGCCCTGGTGACACCGGATAATTACTATTACAAGGTGAAAGCCGAGAACAGCGGGGGAACTTCGAACGAATAATGATAGAACTGAGGTACTTCAAACAACGATTTTCTTCCCGAGAAAACGGATGATGAGATAGAGAAGAAGGGTTCCCGCCATTAACGAGACATAAGGCGATAGTCCGTAAGCGGTAGGGATGTCTCCCACCATCATACCCACCAATGCAGCAAGCACTGCATAGGGGATCTGTGTCCTGACATGGTCGATATGATCGCACGATGAAGACATAGATGAGAGGATCGTCGTGTCTGAGATGGGAGAGCAGTGGTCGCCGAAAACCGCTCCAGCGAGGACGGATGAGACGGAACCGAGCAGAAGCAGATATGAACCATCTGGAGAAATGGCGTTGACCTTGGAAACCTCAAAGGCAAGAGGGATGGTGAGCGGCATGAGAATCCCCATCGTTCCCCAGGATGTTCCTGTGGCAAAGCTGATGAGACAGGCCACGATAAAGATGATGACCGGAAGGAAGTGATAGGGGATGGCTTCAGAAAGGTTGCTTACGATGTATGTAGCGGTGTGAAGCTCATCGCAGACCACCTTGATGGACCAGGCGAGAACGAGGATCACAATTGCCATCAGCATCGACTTCATCCCTTCCATCAGGGCTGAAAACGATTCCCCGATGCTGAGAATCCTCTGAATGAATGCCAGGAGGATGGCAGCCAGCGCACCCGATAGTGAAGCCCATAGGAGAATATTATAGGAATTTGCTGCGCTGAAGACGGTCCCGACATTTTTCAGGATGGACGTGCTGAAGAGAATATCCCTGGCGCTTTTTTCCGTAAGGGAGCTATCCGTCGTGGCAATCTCCGAGAGTCCATCGAACCAGAGCCCGAGCAGCGTCACTGCAATAACCATCCCGACGGGGATAAGGGCGTTGAGCCACCTTGCAGGCTTTCCTGCCACCGGCTTCAGGGCTGTAACGTCAAAGCTTGCGAGAGGCACCGCACCGTCCCTGAGAACTTTTCCTGCTGCCGCCCTTTTTTCCGCTCTGAGCATCGGTCCGAAGTCCCTTCCCGTTGCTGCTATGATGACGACGATGATGAGTGCAAGGAGAGGATAGAAACGGTAGGGGATGGTGGCGAGGAAGAACTGATACGGGTCCCTTTCGATCCCAAGCGACTTAAAAGAATCTCCGATAAGGCTGACCTCGAATCCTATCCAGGTCGAGATGATGGCGATGCTCGAGATGGGAGCAGCCGTGGAATCTACGATGTAGGCAAGTTTCTCCCTGGAAACGCTGAGCCTGTCGCAGAGCGGTCTCAGAGTATTTCCTGTGATGAGACAGCTAGTGTAATCATCGAAGAAGATAATCATGCCGGTCAGCCAGGATGAGAGCTGTCCCCTCCTGGAACTGGTGGCAAACCTGGTAAGGGCATCGGCGATTCCCTGCGTTCCCCCGGATTTCGATATGACTCCGACCATCCCGCCGAGGAGAAGGCTGAAGATGATGATGGCGGCATGGTCACGATCGGCAACGCTGTTAACTAAGATGGTATCTATCAATCGAGCAAAAGCGGTGAATGGATTGAAACCGTAAATGAATAGCGCTCCCAGGTAGATTCCTCCGAGGAGAGCCGCGATGACCTCCCTGAAGATCATGGCAAGGGCGATTGCAAGAAGCGGCGGGATGATGGAGAGTATTGAGCTCGATGGAGAGGCTAAGAAAGAAGATGGAAAAATTAGAGATAAAAGCGCCGGGAGAATGATTGCCAGAAGGATAATGCTGGAACAAAGAGCTCTCTTGTTTTCCAGTATCCTCACCATAGATATGAAGGGGCTGGATCAACCCCTTGGGGCGGGCTTCCCTTTCTCTTCCTTTTTCATGGGCTCTTTCTCCTTGATGAGGCCAAGGATGAGCCTCAGCTTGTGTTCTACCTCATTGGCGAGGTCGGGATTATCCTTCAGGAACTTCTTCGTGTTTTCCCGCCCCTGGCCGAGCCTGATGTTTCCGTATGAGATCCATGAACCGCTCTTCTCAAAGAGGTTGTGAGCCAACGCCAGGTCGAGGATGTCTCCCTCCCTCGAGATTCCTTCACCATACATGATGTCGAACTCCGCCTGCTTGAAGGGGATGGCAACCTTGTTCTTTACGACCCTTAGCTTCGTCCTGCTTCCGAGCGTCTCCTCTCCCTCTTTGATGGAGGCTATCTTCCTGATGTCCACCCTTATCGTAGCGTAGAATTTGAGGGCCTTGCCTCCCGTCGTCGTCTCCGGGTTCCCGAACATCACCCCGATCTTTTCCCTCATCTGGTTGATGAAGACGAGGCAGGTCTTCGACTTCGAGACGAGGGCGGTGAGTTTCCTGAGCGCCTGGGACATCAGCCTTGCCTGAAGTCCGACGTGAGAGTCACCCATCTCTCCTTCCAGTTCCGCCTTCGGGACGAGAGCGGCAACGGAATCGACGACGATGACGTCGATGGCTCCAGAACGGACGAGGACCTCTGCGATGTCAAGTGCCTGCTCGCCGCTGTCAGGCTGTGAGATCAAGAGGCCATCGATGTTGACGCCAAGTTTCCGGGCATACTCAGGGTCCATAGCATGCTCGGCATCGATGAAGGCAGCCATTCCACCCAGCTTCTGAGCTCCGGCAATGACGTGAAGGGCGAGAGTCGTCTTCCCAGAGGCTTCGGGACCATAGATCTCTACGACCCTTCCCCTCGGCATTCCCCCCACGCCCAGAGCATAGTCGATAGAGATGCTCCCGGTCGGTATGACGGGGATATCGATGATATCTCTAGCACCCAGTCTCATGATGGAGCCCTTGCCGTACTGCTTCTCGATGTGGGATATGGCAAGCTCAACGGCTTTCTGTTTTTCCTTGTTTTCCTGAACCATTTCTTCTCCTCGCAAATACTTTTCTTGTGTGCGGTGAAGAAGTTTCAGAGCTCTCTTTCCGGCTCGTGCTAAATGGTATTTTAACCCCTTTCACCTGTCAAGCCCCCGATTTCTTACATTCAGAACTATCCTTTTAATTTTTCATGGTTGAAAGTTTGCCTCTCTAGGGATTTAGGATTTAGTCCACGATGTTATTGGTGCAACCCATTAAGCAATAAGTACAGACATCGGTACTATCGTCTTAGAAGATAAATGAGGATTGTAAGAATCAGGCTGATGATGATGCATGTGACGATGGGGAAGTAGATGGTGAAGTTCCCTTTTTTGATGAGAATATCTCCTGGGAGTTTGCCGAGATATGGTATCTTTCCGAAGAGAAGCAGGATGAGTCCAAAGAGAATGATGATGCTACCAATGAGTATCACCTAAATTGAGCGATTTTTAAGCATAAAAAAATCCCACCCCATGAGTTATACTGTTGCTATGAAAAAAACCAACAGACAGCAGCTTTGCTGTCCTTAACCCATAGGGTGGGAGGTCATCATGAAAAAGCTTACCACAATCAAAAACAATTTCCAACCAGTCATTGACACCATCAAGATCACCTCGGATACCCTTACCGGCAGAGGTGGTTTGAGTCTCTTCGTTCGTTATCTTCGAGGGATCAAGCTGTATCCTCATCTTCAACGGCTCTTCGGCTCGATTCGCAAGAGCAGGAAAGGACAGTCGATCTGTGAGATGTTCAAACAGCTGTTCTGTTTCTTTCTGGATGGCACAAGCAGGCATCTGGTTCACTTTGATGCCCTTCAGGAAGACAACGGGTATGCCGCAGCCATGGAGAGTGATCCTGAGAACCTCCTCTCCTCTCACGCTGTCAAGAGATTCTTCCAGGTCTTTTCCTGGCCTCGAATCTGGCTGTTTCGAAGATTGCTGCAAAGACTGTTTCTCTGGCGCCTGAAGAGAGAAAAACCCTCCGTCATTCTCCTTGGCCTTGATCCCATGGTCATGGACAACGATGAGGCCCAAAAGCGTCATGGCGTCCAGCCGACTTACAGGAAGGTCAAAGGGTTCATGCCCTTGCAGCTCACCTGGGGCCGGTTTGTGATTGATGCGGTCTTCAGGGGTGGGAAGAAGCACTCCAATCATGGGGACACTGTCCTGAAGATGGTGACCCATATCGTGAATCTGATCCGAAAGAACTACCACTCGAACATCCCCATTGTGATCCGTCTGGACAGTGGCTTTTTCGATCAGAAGATTTTCGAATGCTTTGAAAAGCTCCAGATCGGTTATATCTGTGGGGGCAAGCTCTACGATGATATCAAGGACTATGTGTCGGGTTCGGGAGATGATCTCTGGAACCGTCTGGAAAAGGATGGACAGGCGTGGAACTTTCTGGAGTTCGGTGATCGCAGACAGAGCTGGGACAGATTCCGCCGGGCCATCTTCTGCCGTCCCCTGATGGAAGACAAGCAGCTGCTTTTTGAGTTTGCCCGGCCAGACACCCTTCTTTACACCAACCTTGGAATGGGGCAGAGCATCGATCAACAACTGCAGAAAGAGGGGATGGGTCATCTCCTTGAGGCCACTGAGGTGATCCGATCTTACCATAGCAGAGGCAGAGATGAACTGGTTCACAGGGCCCTCAAGGACTTTGCCAGCGAGACGCTTCCCTTCAAACGCTTTGCTCCCAATGCTGCCTTTTACTACACCATGCTTGTGGCTTTCTTCCTCTTCGAGACTTTCAAGGAGGATGTCTGCCAGCCTGTTGTGCCGGTCATTGCCTATGCCACAACGATCAGAAGAAGGATCATCGATATTGCCGCCAAGATCGTCTGCCATGCGGGGAAGATCATCCTCAAGGTTCCGGAAGCGATCTGGAAACAGCTGCGCATTCAGGAGCTCTGGCAGAAGAGTGGTTCGCCGCCTTCTTTCGTCTGGGGCTAGTTGTTCATACAAGATCTGCTTTTCACCAGGCAGAGGCTGGAGTGTGTTGAAAGATGAGCGAGATCCACTGAATAGCACCGAAGGTCTCTGCTGGGAAGAAAAATAATCTTCCATTTCTTTACCAAAATGGGCTTTCCAAGCTTCAGAGCCCTTGAAGGTAGGTATGCAAGTGATTAAATTATCACTCATAAAAAGAATCGCTCAATTTAGGTAATAATAATGTCATGGCTATAAATGCAATTAATGAATCTCAACAGCTTTCTGGAGAGGGCTTTTTGAAAAAGGGATGCCATATTTTGAAAATCCAGTATGGATGCAGGGTGCTCGTGCTCTTCATC